>CAVWKL010000221.1:0-14830 GCA_963755075.1 uncultured Alphaproteobacteria bacterium | reverse complement strand
GCCCGTGCCCAGGAGGAGAGCCGCCGTGCGCTCCCGGACGCGGACGAGAGTCGCCCGCCTCCTCGAGGCCGAGCGTGGAGGCCAAGCCCCCGAGTCGGCGAGAAGGCTCTCGGCCTCGGCTCGGAGAGGACTTTATCGGTCTGGACGCCCACGAGGAAAGCTCGCTCTCTTCGGATCGCGGTGTCTTGGAGTTCGCGCATGTGTGGACAAGATACTGGAAAACATTGACTTTGCGATAGGCGGAAAATACCTTATCACGAGAGGTAAACAATGGAGCCAGGCAACAAAGTCTGATGTCGAGGACATCTGGGAAACTCATCCAGCGGGTATGATCGGAGGCCTTCTCATCTTCCATGGAATCTCGAAGATCATTCATGGGGTCGATTTCATCCAAAAGTCCCTCGTCGCGGCCCATCTTCCCGCTTTCATCGCCTATGGAGTATATGTCGGCGAGGTCGTGGCCCCCCTCTTCATCCTCGCCGGGAGATCCACCCGTCTCGGCGCCCTGGTCGTGGCCATCGACCTCGTGGTCGCGATCCTTCTGGTCAGGCTGCCTTCCCTGCTCACCATCGACCGAGGCGGCGGCTGGGGGATGGAGCTCGACGCCTTCTTCCCGCCGGGCGCGCTCGTCATTTGCCTGGATCGGCCCGCAGGCTCAAGTTCAATGAAATAGGGGCTTAAGGTCTAGATTGGGCGCGCCGGCCGATGCGGTCGATAGGCGCGCCTCGCGTGTTCTGTCATTTTCCGAGTTCTATCGTATGAGGCGGATCGCGTCCGCCTTGCGTAAGACGTCGAGCTTCTCATAAAGGTGCGCGATATGAGTTTCAGCCGTCCTCTCTCCAATTAGGAGAGTGGAGGCTATTTCACGAGCCGAGAGTCCGTCGCAAAGAGGGCGGCGACTTGGGACTCGCCGATTGGAGAGACCAGTAAGGCAGCTCTTGATACCTGGCTTACCGACCGTCCATACTCGAGGCGGATCCAGCTTCTGGCGAGCGGAAAGCAGATTGTTAATATGCGGATTGATGATTTGCAGAATAGTTCTGTCACGGTCTTCAAAATCCATGCTTGAGAGCGATCTTTGGATCACTAGCGAAGCAGGCCCATCAGGGAGTAGACGAGGCCCCAAAGTCGTACCCGATACCTCGAGGTTTCGCAAAGTCGAATACTCCCCATAGGATCGTACCGGATGCTCGGCATCTTGAAGCGGTAATACTCATTATAAACATCGATCGTGGATTCAGGAACGCCGTAGCCGCACATTATCCTGAATCAAGAATCAGCAGGCCGGCTCCGCTGTCGAAAGAATTGATGGTTTCCACCCTACGGATATAGCAACATCAAGAAGGGCTGGTCGATTCTCCGCCGATTCGACTTCCATGAGGTAATCGTTTATTTTTCGCCAGGTTGAGCCACCAATCAGCAAACTTATATGGGCATTATAACATCTTCGCTTATCAGTACGGAGGTTTGTACGGATTTTTTTCCATGAGCGGCAAGATAAAATATTTACAAATGTTAGCCCATGAGGGGGAAGCATAGATGAAAAATGATCACCATCGAATCCGGAATTCCCTGATTTTCCTATTTGCCTTTTCAGGAATCCTTACCAGGCAAGGACACGCTCAAACTGCACAGGTAACGCCCTTCGCCCTTAACCTTTCCCCGGCATCAGCATACCCCTCTCCGATACCGATCTTTTTGGCCTTGGGGCCGTGACGTCGGCATCGGCGCGGTTCCGGATCGCCTCATCCTCGTTTTCCTTGGGTCCAGAGCTCGGCTATACGTTCCAGACACTACATGGCACGGCCGGTTTGGTTTCGCTCGCATCCGTGGGCGCCTCTGCTTCTTTCGCTTTCCAGGTCTTCCCCTGGGTTCTCCTTTCGCCGTTCGCGCAGAGCGGCTACGCCATCGCCTTCGCGCCGGGCGCCTCGGGGACTGCCGGGCAGGGCGTCTATTTCGGCGGAGATTCGACGCGGAGGTCCTTCTCAGCAGGTCTTTCGGCCTATCGCTCGAAGGCGGGTATCGGGACTACCCCGGACTCTATCAGACCGTGACCGCCTCGCTCGCCGCGACCTTGCGCTCCGGCGGGTCTAGCCCGGCGCCGAGGCTTCCCACTCAACCTGCTAAACCCGTGCCGCTGAAAGCCAGCGTTCCGGCGAGGTCGACGGTCATGGGCAAAGGCATCGAACTCACCCAATTCGTCCTCGATCCCGTCTTCCCCGTCCTTTTTGATTTTTACGACGACCACCCCATCGGAAAGCTATCGATCAAGAATACGAGCGCGGTTCCGCTCGAGGGAGTGAAAGTCAGCCTGTTCGTAAACCAGTATATGGACACACCCAAGCTCAGCGCGACGATTCCGAGGATCGAGCCTGGAAGCGAGGTAAACGCAGACTTATTCGCCCTTTTCAACAACAAGCTCCTCGAAATATCGGAAGGAACTAAAGTCGCGGCCAAGATCAGCGTCGACTACAGTGTTTCGGGAAGCCTGCAAACCAGGAACAGGTCGAGACGCTTCGGATATACGACCGCAATGCGAGCATGTGGGACGACAATCGAAAAGCCGCCGCGTTCGTGACTTCCAAAGACCCAACGGTGCTCCGCTTCTCGAAGAACGTCCTCGCGATGATCAAGGACAAGGGGAGCAAGGCGGTCAACCAGAACCTCCTGACGGCCACGCCCTCCGATGAGGCGACCCGCCTTACGGCCTTACCTACGTGACCGATCCCGCCAACTCCTACGCCGCCGTACTGAACAACAAAACGGCCGTCGACTTCCTCAGTTCCCGCGCCAGACCCTCGACTACAAGGGCGGCAACTGCTCGGCCCTTTCCGACCTCTATTCCGCCCTTCTCGAGTCGGTCGGCGTGGAAACGGCCTTCATCACCGTGCCGGGGCATATTTTCATGGCCGTCTCCCTCGGCGAGAGCCCCGACCGGGCGCGGAAGGAGTTCCTCTCGCCCGACGACCTCATCCTCGTCGGGGACAAGTCTTGGCTCCCCATCGAGACGACCGAGCGCAACGCGGGTTTCGTGCAAGCATGGCAGAGCGCAGCCAAAGAGTGGCGCGAGAATCGCGAGGCAGCAGGCCGACCTCTATCCCTTGCACGACGCCTGGGCGCTCTACGAGCCCGTGGGCTTTTCCTCCGATATGGGGAATATGACCCTCCCCGACGGGGACAAGGTCGCGAGCGCCTATCTCCAAGAGCTTGTCCATTACATCGACGGCCAGATATACCCCGAGGTCGCCAAGCTCCGGGCCGAAATATCGCGCACGAACAATTCGCCCAACGCCGTGAACCGGCTTGGCGTGCTCTATGCTCGATACGGATTGACCGACCGAGCCGAGACTGAGTTCCAACGAGCGATAAGAACGGAAACTATCCTCTTGCGTTGGTCAACATGGGGAACATCCGCTATCTCGAGGAGAAATTCCGGATGCCCTTTCGTACTACGATCAAGCACAGAAAGTCACGCCCGACACTCCCACCATTCTCCTCGCTCTCGCTCGGGCCAACCATGAGCTCGAGAACTATGGAGTCGCGAAAGAAGCCTACGACAAGCTCAAGGCGGCCGACTCGGCCCTCGCCGAACGCTTCACGTACCTCGATCTCAAAGGCGCGGAAAGCACGAGGGCCTCGGATATCTCGGGAGTAAAGGATCAGGTCGTGTGGGGGGAAGAATGAAAGCGAAAGGCGCATTGATAGTGACGGTTATGGTTTCCTGCCTCCCTTGCTTCGGCACTGCTACCATGGCGGGACTGAAGAGCGATATTCAGAAAGCGGTCGCCGCTGAAAGCGCCGGAAAAACTAATGAGACTTCCGCAGCTCCTACCGCTCCTACCGGAGTCGCCGCGGCGTCCGGAGATGCACAAGTTGTCATCAGCTGGACGGCGGTATCCGACGCCACGAGCTACAACCTTTATTAATTATGAGTGGAGTGACTACGACAACCGGCGCCAAAATAGTCGGAGTCACCAACCCATATAGCCACACAGGCCTGATAAATGGAACGACTTATTTCTACGGGGTGACAGCGGTCAACGCGGGGGGGAGTCACCTGCCACTAACCAGGTCGATGCCGTGCCGCAGGTGCCGGCCGCGGGGGCCCCTACGGGCGTCAGCGCCGTATCCGGGAACGGACAGGTTACTATTAGTTGGACTGGGATTGGCGGTGTGGACGAGCTACAACCTTGATTGTTCACGACAAGCGGCGTGAGCCCGACTACGGGCAATAAGATGCCAACTCGCGTTTCCAGCCCCTACACCCATACCAGTTTGACCAACGGGACGATTATTACTATGTGATTACAGCCGTAAGCCCGGGCGGAGAGTCAGCCGCCTCGAACCCGGCGATCGCAACGCCGCAGGTTCCAGCGCCATCTGCTCCCATGAGCGTCGCTGCGGTAAGCGGAAACGCCCAAATGACTGTTGGCTGGACTACGGTTTCAGGCGCCACGAGCTACAACCTTTATTGGTCAACTACAAACGGGGTAACTACAGGCACTGGCACAAAGATAGCCGGGGTCCCCAATCCCTTTACCCTCACCGGTCTGATTAATGGGACAACCTACTATTGCATTGCAACTGCGGTCAACGCTGGCGGAGAGTCGGCTGCCTCAAACCCCACAAACGCTAACCGCAGGCGACCTCCTACCCTCCTTCTGGAGTCAGCGCAGCGCCGGGAAATACACAAATTACATTGAACTGGACTTCCGTGACTTGGAGCAACAAGTTACAACCTCTACTGGTCGACAACAAATGGTGTGACGACGAGCACAGGGGCAGAAATCGGCCCAATTGCAAGTCCATACACCCATACTGGGCTGAGCAATGGGACGACCTATTATTATGTGGTTACCGCGGTGAACTGAGGGGCGAGTCTCTTCCGTCGGCTCAAGTAAATACAACGCCGGGGCCAGTCGTGTCCTTTTGGCGGGATCACCCACCGGGCGTGTCGGCTGACAAATGGCAGCGGGGCTACTGCTTTGTTCAATAGTCCTATAGGGATAGCTAATGGATGGCACAAATGTATATGTGTCAGACAATGCTAATAACGAAATCCGAAAGATTGTAATTGCGACAGGGGCCGTGACCCTTTTTGCTGGATCGCCCTCAGGTGCGGCGGGACTGACCAATGGAACCGCAACAGCGGCTTTGTTCAATGCTCCTTATGGGATGACAATGAATGGCGGCAACCTTTATGTGGCGGATTACACCAACAATGAAATCAGAAAGATAGTACTTGCGACGGGGGTGGTGTCTTTATTCGCCGGATCATCCACAGGTGCACCTGGATCAACTAACGGGACCGGAACTGCTGCCTTGTTCTTTGGGCCTCAATGTATAGCAACAGATGGCACGCCTTGTTCAATCTCAGGGGAATAACGACAGATGGCACTAACCTTTATGTGGCTGATTATTTTAATCATGAAATCAGAAAGATTGTTATTGCAACAGGGGCGTGCTCCCTCTTTCGCGGGATCGTCTGCGGGCTTGTATGGGCAGACGAATGGCATCGGAGCTGCTGCTTTATTCCATTGCCCAACGGGAATAACCATGGATGGAACCAATCTTTATGTGGTCGAATTTCTAACAGTGACATCAGAAAAATCGTAATAGCCACTGGAGAGGTATCCATTCATGCCGGATCGCCCACAGGTGCCCGGGGGCTAACCAACGGGATCGGAACCAATGCTTTGTTCAATTATCCAGGCGAAATAACGACGACCTAACAAATCTTTATATAACGGATCTTGGGAATAATGAAATAAGAGAATTGCATTAGGACAAGGTAGTCAGTTTGCGGTAGAGCCCCCTACGCTAGGGCGCTTTCTAGGAATCCTCGCACCGCCTCCGCGTACCTCTCGGTCGGCGGCGAGGCTGCCGCCGTGCTTAGCGCCCGGGACGAGCAGGAGCTCGGTCACAGCCTTCGGGAGGCGCCGTCTCCGCGTCTCGGCCATCACCACGGACATCCGCCACGGCACATAGCGGTCTTCGAGGCCGTGAATGAAAAGCATGGGGATATTCGTCTCGAGGATAGCTCGGCTGGGTCGGCATCGCGAAGGCTAAAGCCTTCATAGCGCACGCACAAGGCGTCGGCGACGCGAATGACGAGCGATCGGAACGGCGGCGGGACCATCGCCGCCTTGAGTCTGATGGTCGAGTTCGCCTATCGCGCTCCAGTAGGGACAGTCGGCGATCACCGACTGCCTGGAGACGCTGGAGGAGATCGGCGTCGAGAACGCCGGCTATTTCAAGGCCGCCGGCGGCGAACAATTCGCCGCGCTGCCCTGCCTCAACGCCAGCGAGGAGGGCATGCGCGCGCTCGAGGCGGTGGCGCGGCGGGAGCTGGCGGGGTGGGTTTGAGGCGGCCTTCGCCTACGGCCGTCGCGCCTCGATCTGTTTGGGCACGGAAACGGCCGGCGTCTTCGTCGTGGCGATGCGAACGATATTGCCGGCAATCGTGACATCGCCCTCCCAGCGGTCGCCGAGCGGGATGCTGCGCAGCACAGTGAGGTCGATCCGCTGAGCGACCTTGCCGTCGGCGTCGAAAGCCCGATCGGCCGCGGCGTCGAGAATATGCAAGGTGTAAAAGACGCCCGAGCCGCCGCCGCTGTAGCTCGCGACGACAACGATGAGGCCGTTGCTGGTCCGGCCCCGGAATTCGTAGGCGCTCTCCTCGGCGCCGTTCAGCGTGCCGGCAGCGGGGCGGGCCTGCACGACCCAACCGCCGTTCCGCTTGATTTCGTCGCCGTAGAGCTCGCTGCCGATCGCGGCCTTGACGTCGACTGTCACCAGGATCGGGCCGGAATCGCCGAGATCGCCGTCGCCGAGGTCGCGGAAGATTTCCGGTGGGACGGGCTTGCCCCCCAAGGTGAAGGCGCGCCGCAATTCGTCGAGCGGCGCCTCGGCCGAGGCGGTCGAAGCCGCGCAGAGGGCCGCGAGGAGGACGAGCCCGGCGAGCGGGCGAAACGAGACGCGCATCGATTAAGCCTCTATTTCTCGTTCAGGGATTGCCGCAGCAGATCGCGCAACGACCACGCCTGCGACCCGGCGACGCCGTGGACATCGTCGATCGCCCAGCGGGCGCCGTCGAAGGTCATATCGTAGCGCACCACGTTTTCGCGCGGCGAGGCCCTCAGCCAATTGTCGGGAACGAGCATGGCGACGACGCTCGCATGCGTCGCGTCGCGCCGCTCGGTCGTCAGCGTGTAAGATTTGACCGTTGCGCCCTGGGAATTGGTGACCGCGTCGAAATCGATCGGGCCTTCGTCGCCGGGCGGCGTCGCGGCGGCGGCCTTGGCCCACAGCGCGGCCGAGGCTCCGGGTGAGTTTTGCCGCGCGAACGCCCGGCTCGAACAACGGCGAACGCCCGGCCCGTTCTTCGGCATAGAGCGAAGCGACGACCCCGCTCGGCGCAGAGGCGGGCTTCGCCGTCGCGGCCAAGGGCGCTTCGGCGAGAGCCAAAACAACCAGGCCGGCGGCAAGCGGCGAACGATGCGAATACGCAATCATGGCGGCTCCCTTCCCGGCGCCCGTCCTTGCGAGATCGTTCTCCGCGCCTTTACGGTCCAGCCTCGGCCGCGTCCTCGCGCCAGGGATTGAAGACGGCGACGCGCGCTTTCCTGAAGTCGTCGGCGTCGCGCGTGACCACGGTCAATCCATAATGCAAGGCTGTCGCGCCGATGATGAGGTCCGGTTGCGAATAGGTGTGACGCGCCTTGCGGCCAGCTTCGACGAGGAGGCGCCATTTGAGCATCACGTCCTCGCCGACGGGCAGCGTTCTTTGCGCAAACATTGGGCGCAACGTCAGGGCGAGCCAATCGTTGAGTTCGGCGCGGCGCGCCGCATCGGCGATGCGCTCGATGCCGAAGCCAATCTCGGCGAAGGTCACGACGCTGACGAAGAGCGACTCAAGCGGCTGGGCGGCGACGAAGGCGGCGACCTTCGGCTCCGGCCGCAACCGGCGCAGTTCGCTGAGAACGTTGGTGTCGAGCAGCCAGCTTCTCACAATTCGACATCGCGCACGGGCGAGCGTTCGTCGCCGCTCGGCTTGATGTCGATCTCCCGATAGGGCGACGCCTGCATCGCCTCGATCAGCGCCGCGCCGGTTCGCCCGCCCGCGAGGCGGCGGAATTCGTCCGCCGCGACGACCACCACCTCTTCGCGGCCATGCACGGCGACGTGCTGAGGTCCTTCGCTGCGGGCGAGACGCACGACTTCGCTGAAGCGCGCCTTGGCCTCGTGCAGCAGCCAGCGCCCGGGCGGGGGGTGGGCTTTGGGCGGCTTTACGATTCTGGTCATAATGACCAAATATCACGAAGCCGCCAGGATTCTCAAGCGCTGCCGCGATTGCGGCGCGGCGATTTTCGCCCGCCCCTACCCATTTCTCCCCGCGCCGCCTATATGCTGGCCAACCCCCTCCTCACCCGTCTGGAGCCAAGCGCTTGACCGCCATGACCGACGCCGCCGCCGAAAAAATCCCCGTCACCGTGCTCACCGGCTATCTCGGCGCCGGCAAGACCACTTTGCTCAACCGCATCTTGAGCGAGCCGCACGGGCGCAGATACGCCGTCATCGTCAATGAATTCGGCGAGATCGGCATCGACAACGAGCTCGTCGTCGGGGCCGACGAGGAAGTCTTCGAGATGAACAACGGCTGCATCTGCTGCACCGTGCGCGGCGATCTCATCCGCATCATCGAGGGGCTGATGAAGCGCAAGGGCAAGTTTGACGCGATCATCGTCGAGACGACCGGCCTTGCCGACCCGGCGCCGGTGGCCCAGACCTTCTTCGTCGACGAGGACGTGCGCGCCGCCGCCCGGCTCGACGCGGTGGTGACCATCGCCGACGCCAAGTGGCTGGCGGCGCGCCTGCGCGACGCGCCGGAGGCCAAGAACCAGATCGCCTTCGCCGACGTCATCATTCTCAACAAGACGGACCTGGTCTCGCCGGCCGAGCTGCGCGAGGTCGAGGCGCGCATCCGCGCCATCAATCCTTACGCCCGCCTGCATCCGGCGCGGAACTGCGACGTCGCCATCGCCGAGGTCCTGGAGCGCCGCGCCTTCGACCTCGACCGCATCCTCGACATCGAGCCGGAATTCCTCACCGTCGGCGACGACGACCATGGCGATCACGACCACGACCACGGCCATCATCATCATGGTCAGGGCCTCAAGCACTACCATGACGAAGACATGCAATCGATCGCGGCGCGGCTCGAGGGCGACCTCGATCCGCAGAAGTTCTTGCCCTGGATCAATCGCCTGACGCAGGAGCGCGGGCCGAACATCCTGCGCTGCAAGGGCATCGTCGCCTTCAAGGGCGACCCGAAGCGCTTCGTCTTCCAGGGCGTCCACATGATGCTCGACGGCGAGCCGCAGCGCGATTGGAAGGCGGGCGAAAAGCGCGAATCGAAGGTCGTGTTCATCGGCCGCGACCTCGACGAGAGCGAAATCCGCGAGGGTTTCCTCGCCTGCGCCGCCTGATCGCCGCGGCGCCGGGGTTCTTGCGATGGCCGAGCCGACGTCTTCGCTGACCCAGCATGTGCGGGCCTTGCCCGCCGGCGCGCACGTCGTCGCCGCGGCGTTTCTCAACGACGCGCCGGCGCTGGCGCTCGCCGACGGCCTCGTATTGATCGGCGAAGCGGGCGCGCAACGCCAAGTCGCCGCCCATCCCGACGGCGCGATCCTTATCGCCCGCGCCGACCGCAAGAGGCTCGTGACCGGGGGCGACGACGGGCGCGTCGTCAGCATCGGCGCCGACGGTTCGCTGCAAGACATCGCCGACGAGAAGGGCCGCTGGATCGACGCGCTGGCGATGCGCGACGGCGCGGTCGCCTGGGCGGCGGGGCGGCGGGCGAGCGCGCGCGACGAAGCCGGGACGATTCGCTCCTTCGAGGCGCCGACCACCGTGCGCGGGCTCTGCTTCCTGCCCAAGGGCTATCGCCTCGGGCTCGCCCATTACAATGGCGTCTCGCTGTGGTTTCCCAACGCCGCCGCCGCGCCGAGCCCGCTCGAATGGAAGGGCTCGCATCTTGACGCCGTCGCCTCGCCGGACGGGCGCTTTCTCGTCACCTCGATGCAGGAGAACGCGCTGCACGGCTGGCGCCTCGTCGACGCGCGCAACATGCGCATGACCGGCTATCCCGGCAAGACGCGCTCGTTCTCGTGGTCGCATGACGGCCATTGGCTCGCCACCTCCGGCGCCGACGCCTGCGTCGTCTGGCCGTTCAAGGACAAGGACGGCCCGATGGGCAAGGCGCCGCGCGAATGCGGCGTCCGGGCGGCGCGGGTGACGCAGGTGGCCTTCCATCCGCGCGCGCTCGTCGTCGCCATCGGCTATTCCGACGGTCTTGCACAGCTCTGTCGCCTCGGCGACGGCGCGGAAATCCTGGTGCGCGCGCCCGGCGAGGGCGCGATCAGCGCGCTTTGCTGGGACGAGAGCGGCGCGCGCCTGGCCTTCGGACTCGAAACCGGCGCCGCCGGCCTGCTGACTTTGCCCGCTTAAGGGCTCTTCTCGAGAAGAAAGGCGTTCCCATGAACTTCGATGCCGCAGTGTTGTTTCGGCCCTTCCGGCTCGGCGATCTCGAGCTGCCCAATCGCATCGTGATGGCGCCGTTGACGCGCAACCGCGCCACCCACGGAACCGACGCGCCGAACGAACTCGCCGCGACCTATTACCGCCAGCGCGCGAGCGCCGGGCTGATCGTCTCCGAGGCGACGCAGATCAGCCAGCAGGGCCAGGGCTACATCTGGACGCCGGGCCTCTACAGCGAGGCGCAGGTCGAAGGCTGGCGCGACGTGACAAAGGCGGCGCACGAGGCGGGCGGGCGCATTTTCGCGCAGCTTTGGCACGTGGGGCGCATCTCGCACACGTCGCTGCAACCGAACGGCGGCGCGCCGGTCGCGCCCTCGGCGATCCGGGCCAAGACCAAGACGTTTATCGCTTCGGGATTCGCCGACGTCTCCGAGCCGCGGGCGCTCGGCGCGCCCGAGATCGCGGCGATCCTCGAGGACTACGCGCAGGCCGCCCGCAACGCCAAGCGCGCCGGCTTCGACGGCGTCGAAATCCACGCCGCCAACGGCTATCTCATCGACCAGTTCCTGCGCGACGGCGCCAACAAGCGCGAGGATTCCTACGGCGGCGCGATCGAAGGCCGCGCGCGCTTCGCGCTCGAAGTCGTCGAGGCCGTCCTCAAGGTCTGGCCAGCCTCGCGCGTCGGCATCCGGCTCGCGCCGGTGAGCCCCGCCAACGACGTCGCCGACTCCAATCCCGCCGCCCTGTTCGGTTATCTCGTGGCGCGGTTGAGCGAGCGGCGCCTCGCTTATATTCACATCGTCGAGGGCGCGACGGGCGGCGACCGCGATATCGCGCCTTTCGACTACGCCGCGCTGCGCCGCGCCTTCGGCGGCGCCTATATCGCCAACAACGGCTATACCCGCGAACTCGCCATCGAGGCCTTGAGCGAAGGCCGCGCCGACCTCATCGCCTTCGGCAAGCCGTTCATTTCCAATCCCGATCTCGTCGAGCGGTTGCGCCTGGGGGCCGCCTGGCGCCGCTCGACCGCGACACGCTCTACGGCGGCGGCGCAAAGGGCTACACGGATTATCCCGCGCTCGCCGAGGCGCGGTAGCCGGGCTCGCCGAGCGCGGCGGACGGACGCGCTCAGCCGCGCGTCCGCCGTCCTCGGAGATCAGGCCGGCGGGAACGGCCCCGGCCCGTCGGTCGCCAGCGCGTCGTCGTCGACCGACATCACGTTGCCGCGCCAGACGAAGGGTTTGCCGTTCCAGCCCTCGACCCACAGCCACGGCAAGGCGAGATCGCGCGCGATCCAGGCGGGCGCGGACGACCATTTGAGGGGCCAACCGGCGGCGTGCGCCAGCGCCGCTTCCGCGCCGTACCAGAGGAGGGCGGCGAGAATGACCGCGAGCGGCGCGTCGAGGCCGAGCTCGGGCGCGGCGAAGCCGGCGGCGACGAGGGTGAACAGGCTGGTCGTCAGCAATTCCGGGGCAAAGTAGAGGGCGAAGGTGGCGCGCCGCAGCCGCGCCCAGCGCACCTGCCGCGCCCAGACGTCGCGCCAGCGTCGGGCGCCCAGCGGTTGCTGGAAGGGATGGCTGACGAGATGGGCGTGCAGGCCGGCGCGATGGATGAGCTTCGTCGCCGCCGCGTCCTCGGCGATCTCGGCGCCGAGCGCCTCGATGCCGCCGCCAGCCTCGAGCGTCTCGCGCCGCCATAGCATCGTCTTGCCCTGGGCGAAGCCGTAACCGACCGATTCGGCGGCGTATTGCCAGCGCGCCTGATAGGTGTTGAGAAAGGCGCATTCGATTTCGGCGGCGAAGGTCTCGGGTCGCGCCCCGATCGGCGGCGCGCAGACGATTCCGGTGTCGGCGCGCCAACGCGCCATCAGGCGCTGGACGTAGTCGCGCGGCATGAGCACGTTGGAATCGGCGATGACGACCCAGGGGCGCCGCGCCGCCTTCCAGCCCTTGACGACATTGTTGAGCTTGGGGTTGCCGCTGACGCGATCGTCGCCGATCAGGACGCGGGCGGGGACGTTCGGGTTCGCGGCGATCGCACGGCGCGCGACCGGCGCGATGGGGTCCGCCGGGTCGGCGACGCAGAACAAGATTTCGTAGTCGGGATAATCGAGCGCGAAGATCGAGGCGAGCGTTTCCTTGGAAAAGGATTCGACGCCGCAGAGCGGCTGCACGATGCTCACCGGCGGCGCATCGACGGGCGCGGGGAGACGGGACGCATCGCGCCGACAGCGGAAGGCGGCCAGACCGGCGCTGATCGTGTGGATCGCCAGGCCCCCAGCGGCGACCCCGGCGGCCAGGGCGGAAATCGTCATGTCGCTCCCCGGGCGTTTCGCCGCGATTCGCAGAAAACCTCATATTGCCGCAATCGCGCGACGCTTCTATGAAGGCGCATGTCCAGCCCTCCGACCGTCCGCTTCGCGCCTTCTCCGACCGGACGCATCCACATCGGCAACGCGCGCACCGCCTTGTTCAACTGGCTCTTCGCCCTGCGCGAGGGCGGCCGTTTCATTCTACGTTTTGACGACACCGATGTCGAGCGCTCGCGCCTCGAACACGCCGCCGCGATCGATGCCGACCTCGCCTGGCTCGGCGTCGTCCCGGATTTCCAGTGCCGCCAATCCCAGCGCATGGCGCTTTACGAGGCCGCGGCCGAGCGATTGCGCGCCCTGGGGCGGCTCTATCCGGCCTATGAGACGGCCGAGGAACTGGATCGCCGGCGCAAGCGCCAACAAGCGCTCGGCCGCCCGCCGATTTACGATCGCGCCGCCCTGCGTCTGAGCGAGACGGATCGCGCCGCGTTGGAGGCGCAAGGGCGGCGACCGCACTGGCGCTTCCAGCTCGAACCGACGCTGGTCACATGGGACGATCTGGTGCGCGGGCCGAGCCATATCGATTGCGCCTCGCTTTCGGATCCGGTGCTCAAGCGCGAAGACGGAACCTATCTCTACACCTTGCCGTCCGTCGTCGACGACGTCGATCTCGGCGTCACCCACGTCATTCGCGGCGAGGACCACGTCACCAACACCGCGGTGCAGATCCAGATCTTCGAGGCGCTGGCGGGCGGCGCTCCCACCTTCGGCCACCACAATCTGCTGACCGACGCGAGCGGCGAAGGGCTCTCCAAGCGCACGGGCGCCTTGTCGATCGCCTCGCTGCGCGAGAGCGGCGTCGAATCGCTGGCCGTGGCGGCTTTGGCGGTGCTGGTCGGATCGGCCGAGTCGGTCCGTCCCGTCGCTTCGCTCGCCGAACTCGCCGCTTCCTTCGATTTCAAGCGCATATCGCATGGGGCGGCGCGTTTCGACGAAGCCGAGTTGCGCGCCCTGTCGGCGCGCACGCTGCATCAATTGCCGTTCGCGGCGGTGCGGGAGCGCCTGGGAGCGGTTGGGATCGCCGGGCCGCGCGCCGAGCCCTTCTGGGCCGCGGTGCGCGGCAATCTCGCGCGCCTCGACGAGGCGAGGATCTGGTGGGCGGTGATCCACGAGGAGATCGCGCCGATCGTCGAGGACCGGCCGTTTCTCGATCAGGCCGCGGCGCGTCTGCCGCCGGAGCCTTGGGACGGCGCGACCTGGGGCGTCTGGACGGCGAGCCTGAAAGCCGTCACCGGCCGCAAGGGCCGGAGTCTCTTTCACCCCTTGCGGCTCGCCCTCACCGGGCGCGACGCGGGACCCGAACTGGCCGCGCTGCTGCCCCTGATCGGGCGGGTCAAAGCGTTGGATCGATTATCCGCACCCGCCGCTTGACGCCGTCGGGGCCGACGACTTCGACGGTCTGCCCCTGCCCCTCGCCGTATCGCGCCCCGGTCTGGGCGTCGCCGCCGGCGATTCCCGACGCTTCCCGGCTGATCGTCGCCGCCTGCTGGCTCAGATTGGTGTCCACGCCGAGGTCGACGTTCTGGGCGTTGGGCGTCTCGAGCGGCGGTTTGGGCGTCTTCGCCTTGGGGTCGGGTTTCGGCCGGGACATTTCGGCCGACTTCTCCGGCGTGACGAAAATGTCGCCCTTCGAACTCGCGTCCGAGCTTGGCCTCGGCGCCCGCCAACGCCTCGGCCCAGCTCTGTCCGCGCCGCCGGCACGAGCACGAGGGATCGAAGGTCTGCCGGTATTTCAGCGCCGTCGGCGTGTCCATGTAGCGCCCGCCGTTGATCGACACCGCCTGCTCGATTTGGCCCGACGCCGGATAGGTGAAGAGGTTGACGTCCGCGTTGGGGCAGAGCGCCCGGCACATGTCTTCGAGGCTCTGCAGACGCCCGCCGCTCGCCGAATACGAGACCGGGAAAAAGCTGCCGTCGCAG
>CAVWKL010000220.1:0-8583 GCA_963755075.1 uncultured Alphaproteobacteria bacterium | reverse complement strand
AGTACGGTTGGTGCCTTGCTGGCCGGCAGGCAGGTCACGTCGAAGACGCCGAGCGGCCCCTCCCGCAACGCCAGGATCTCGCGCGCCAGCGCGCCGCAGGCGATGACGAGAACGCGCCGCGCGCCCTCCCGCCGGCGCGGCCAGTTGCGCTCGACTTCGGTCTCGTCGGCGATTTCGGCGTCGATTTTCACCGCGATGCGCCTCTCAAGGGTCGGAGCGCGCGCCCCCGCGCGCGGCTAAACCCGTTCCAGCGATTGCAGCGAGCCTTGCCGGCGCGCCAGCAGCGCCTTGGCGGTTTCCACCGCGACGGCGGCGTCGCGGCAATAGGCGTCGGCGCCGACCGCCTGGGCGAAGGCTTCGTTCAGCGGCGCGCCGCCGACCAGCACGATATAATCGTTGCGGATGCCTTTTTCCTTCAGCGTGTCGATCACCACTTTCATGTAGGGCATGGTGGTCGTCAGCAGCGCCGACATGCCGAGAATTTCCGGCTGGTGCTTCTCGATCGCCTCGAGATATTTCTCGACGCCGTTGTTGATGCCGATGTCGAACACCTCGAAGCCGGCGCCCTCCATCATCATGCACACCAGGTTCTTGCCGATGTCGTGGATGTCGCCCTTGACGGTGCCGATCACCATCTTGCCCATCTTGGGCGCGCCGGTGGCGGCGAGCAGCGGTCGCAGGATCGCCATTCCCCCCTTCATCGCGTTGGCCGACATCAGCACTTCCGGCACGAACAGAATGCCGTCGCGAAAATCGATGCCGACGATGCGCATGCCTTCGACCAGCGCCTTGGTCAGCACGTCGTAGGGCGCCCAGCCGCGGTCGAGCAGGATGCGCACGCCGTCCTCGATCTCTTCCTTGAGCCCGTCGTAGAGATCGTCGTGCATCTGGGCGACGAGATCGTCGTCGGAGAGCGTCGAGAGATCCAATTCGTCGTCCGCCATGCCAGCAGGTCCCGCCGTGTCCCATGCCGGCGCCGAGCCGGTCCGATTGCGCCATATTGTCGCATGCGACTGGCGCGCAAAGCATAATTATCGCGCGTGAGCCCCACATTTTGCGGCCCCGCAAGCGCCGCAAATCAGTCGCGCGGGATGCGAACCTTGTGCTCAGCGACCGGGATCAGCCGCCGCGCGCGCTCGACCTGGGCCATGTCGAGCCGCGTCGAAACGAGGCCAACGCCGTCGGACGCCTTGGCGACCACGTGTCCCCAGGGATCGGCGATGAGCGAATGGCCGTAGGTCTGACGCTGCTCGTTGCCGACCATGAAGGACCCGGTCTGAGCGCTGGCGCAAACGTATGTTTCCGTCTCGATGGCGCGCGCCCGCAGCAACACCTCCCAATGGTCCTTGCCGGTCTGCAGGGTGAAGGCGGCGGGCAGGGCGATGATCTGCGCCCCCTTTTCCGCCAGCGCCTGGAAGAGGTGGGGAAAGCGCAAATCGTAGCAGATCGAGCAGCCGATGGTGACGCCCTCGCAATCGTAGGTGACGACGGCCTCGCCCGCCTTCACCGTCGCGCTCTCCTTGTAGGCGACGCCGTCGGGCGTCGTCACGTCGAAGAGATGGATCTTGCGGTAGCGCGCGATCTCCTCGCCCGCGCGGTTGAACACGACCGAGGTGTTGTGGATGCGCTCGTCGCCGGGGATTGTCTCCATGATCGAGCCGGCGTGGATGAAGATGCGGTGCTTGGCGGCGAGGCCCTGCGCCATGGCGTAGGCGGGGCCGCCGGGCAAGGCCTCGGCGTTGGCCGCCTTGTCGCCCTTGACGCCGCCCGCCCAATCGAACTGTTCGGGCAGCAGCACCCAGTCGGGGGCCTCCTCGGCGACCGCGCGCTCGATCAAGGCGCGCGCCGCCGCGATGTTGGCGGCCTTGTCGCTGATCGAATTCATCTGGACGAGCGAGACTTTCATCGGCCCTCGGACCTCAGGCGAACCCCGGCACTGTCGCCGCGCCCGGCGCGGGCGTCAACCCCGCCTCACCGCGCCGCGAACGCCGCGAAGGCCTGCAACTGCCGGGCGATGACTTCGCGCGTCCTCGGGTCGGTCAAAGCGCCGGTCTTTTCATCGAACTTGGCTTGCGCCTGCGCGATCATGACCTCGGGCTTGGCGAGCGTCCGCGCGTCCTGGGAGACAAGAATCTGGCGAAGGTGATGCTGGGCGCGCACGCCGCCGAAGGCGCCGGGCGAGGCGCTTTGGATCGCCACAGGCTTGCCGGCGAAGGGCGGGTTCGGCAGGCGCGACAGCCAGTCGATCGCATTCTTCAACACGCCGGGAACCGAGTAGTTGTATTCCGGCGTGACGATGATCGCCCCGTCCGCCGCGGCGATCGCCTCGCCCATCGCGACGACGGCGGGCGGGAGGCCCTGTTTCTCCACATCCTGATTGTACAGCGGAAACGCGCCGATCGAGCCGAGCGGGACGATCGCTGCGTCGCTCGGCGCGAGCTCCGGCAAGGCGCGGGCGATGGCGGCGTTGAAGGAGCCGCCGCGCAGGCTGCCGACGAGGACGACGAAACGCAGCGGACCCTCGACGGGCATCGGTTCTCTCCCGGGCTCGAGCCTATGGTCGTGAGCGGAAATATCGACCGCCCGCGTCGCCAGGACAAGCCCATGGCGCCTTAAGCCGGCTCGTTCGCCTCGAGCCAGGCGACAATGCGCTCCGGGGTCAGCGGCAGCTCGCAAAGGCTCGAGCCCAGCGCGTGATTGACGGCGTTGACGATCGCCGGGGCGACAGGAATGGTGGCGATCTCGCCGATCGCCTTGGCGCCGAAGGGGCCGGTCGGTTCGCCCTTTTCGATCAGCACGGTTTCGACGTCGGGCATTTCCGGCGCGTTGACCATGGGATAGCGGCTGAAACGGTCGGCGCGCATTGCGCCGCTCCGCGGATCGATGTCGACGTCCTCGTAAAGCGCGTAGCCGATGCCGATCTGCACGCCGCCGTGGATCTGGCCCTCGACGAACATCGGGTTGATCGCGCGCCCGACGTCGTGAACCGCGAGATAGTCGCAGACCCTTACCCGTCCGGTGAAGAGGTCGACTTCGACCGCGGCGAAATGGGCGGCGTAGCTGCCGGGATTGGCGGAGGCCCGATGGGTGTTGGCGGCGCTCGGCAGCGCCGCGCCTTGCGCGTCGAGGAGCGCGGCGAGGCGACTAAGCGCAAGCGTTTCGCCGGGTCCGTAGCCGCGGCTGAGCGCGCCGTCCTCGAGCGCGAGATCGCCGGCGCCGCAATTCATCAGGCGCGCCGCTTCGGCGAGGATCTGCGCTTTCAACAGCTCGGCCGAGCGTCGCACCGCTTCGCCGACCATATAGGTGATGCGGCTCGCGCGGGTGCCGAGGTCGTAAGCGCAGGCGTCGGTGTCGGCGGCCGAGAGGTCGAATTGCGACGGCGGCAGGGTCAGGACTTCGGCGGCGATCTGCAGGAGCGCCGTCTCGGCGCCGCAGCCGAGATCGTGCACCGCGCAGATGAGATCGATACGGCCGTCCGCCTTCAACCTCAGCGTCGCCGCCGTCGCCTCGTCCGGGTCGGGATAGCAGCCGTTGATGTGGGTCGCGCAGGCCATGCCGACGCCCCTCGCCTTGCGGCCGCGCCGCCCTGCCTCCTTGCGGCGCTGGCGCCAGTGGAAGCGCCGCACGCCGACCGCCAGACAATCGCGGATGCGGGCGTTGCCGACCTCGTGCCCCCGGAAGGGTTCGACGGCGCCGGGCCAGACGAGGTTCTTCAGTCGCAACGCCACCGGGTCGAGCCCGAGCTGGCGCGCGGCGAGGTCGAGATTGATTTCGGCGATGGCGTGGATCTGCGGCGAACCATAGCCGCGAAACGCCCCCGCCGGCGTCGTGTTGGTGGTCACCGCGCGGCCGAGATATTTCTCGTTGGCGACGTCGTAGAGGCGGGTCAGGCGCTGGCACATCGAGGCCGGCAAGTGATCGCCGCCGGTGCAATAGGCGCCGACGTCGGCGAGCGTCTCGGTTTGGCGGCCGAGGATGAGCCCGTCGCGGCGAAAGGCGGTGCGGATGGTTCCGACGACGCTTGAGCGCGTGCGCGTCGCCAGGCAGGTTTCCCGGCGCCCGTACTGGATCGTCACCGGACGCTGCAAGGCAAAAGCGAAAAAAGTGGCGAGCGGTTCGAGGATCGGCTCGGCCTTGCCGCCGAACGAGCCGCCGATCGGCGTTTTGATCACCCTTAGGCGATCGATCGGGATCCCCAACGCCTTGGCGGCGACGATCTGCACCGCAAAGACGCTCTGGCAGGGCGTGTGGATGACGAGCCGGCCGTCCGACTGCGGAACCGCCGTGCAGACATGGGTCTCCAGCGCGCCATGGTGGGTCTTCGGCGTCGAGACGCGGCTCTCGACGATCAGGTCGGCCTCGGCGAAGGCGCGCTCGACGTCGCCGACCGCAAACGCAAGTTCGGCGACCGGGTTCTTGAACGTCGGCGCGCCGTCGGCGTCGCGGGTCGGCCCGGCGTCGGCGAGCGCGGCGAAGGGATCGAAGATCGCCGGCAGATCCTGGTATTCGACGACGATCCGCCCGGCCGCGGCCTCGGCCGCCTCGCGGCTTTCGGCGACCACCGCGGCGACGCGGTCGCCGACATGGCGCACGATCGCCGGAAACATCTGTTCGTCTTCGAGCGCCTGCTGGCCGGCGACCCAGATCGCGCTGTTGTAGCGGCAGCGCGGCGTATTGGCGCGCCAAAAGACGGCGACGACGCCCGGCGCGGCGAGGGCCACGGCGGCGTCGACCCGTATGACGCGCGCGTGCGGCCGTGGGCTGAGCACGAGCCTGGCGTGCAGCCCCCGTCGATTTTGCAGTCGGCGGCGAAGCGCATGGCGCCGCTCGCCTTGTCGGCGCCGTCGATGAGCGGCAGGCGGCGCGAGACGTAGTTCACATGAGGCTCCCCTCGATCGCGTCGAGCCCGTCGATGGCGGTGATCCGCTGCAACAGTTCGAGCCCGAGGCCGATGACGGCGCGGCGCTTGTAGGGCTGCGAGGCGCGCCCCGGAATGGCCGCGTCGACCGCGCTGAGCAACGCCTGCGAGAAGGCGCGCACCCGCGGGCCGGAGAGCTTCGCGCCCCGCAGCGTCCCGGCGGCGGCCTCGAGGCTGAGCGGCGTCGGCCCGACGGCGCCGGCGATGAGCCGCACGTCGCCGAAGCGGTGGGTCGCGCGGTCGAAGTCCGCCTCCATCGTCAGATTGAGACGCGAAATCGCGAGGTCGTCGCGCCGGCCGAGCTTGACGAAAGCGCTGTGCGACAAGCGCCCGGCGAACGGAATTTCGATCTCGACGATGAGGTCGCCCGGCGCGAGGCTGGTCCGTCCGGCGCCGAGGACGAGCGCGTCGAAGCCGAGCCGGCGTTCGGCGCCGTCGCGCCCCAATACGGTGAAGCGCGCCTCGCCGCATTTCAGCGCCGGCAGCAGATCGCCCGCGGGCGAGGCGCCGGCGACATTGCCCCCGATCGTGGCGCGATTGCGGATTTGCGCCGAGCCGCAAAGTTCGGCCGCCTCGGCGAGCGCGCCGAAGCGTCGCTGGATGTCGCCGTCGCGCGCCAGCGCGCCGATCGTCGTCGTTCCGCCGATGCGCAGGCGCTTGTCGTCGGCGGCGATGAAGGCGAGGCCCGCGGTGCATGAAATATCGATCAGCCAACCCTCGCTCGGGGGCGCGCGCGGGGCGACCAGCAGGTCGGTGCCGCCGGCGATGTAGCAAAGCGGCCCTTTTGTCTCGGCGATGAGCGTTCTCAGCGCGCCGAGGTCGGCGGGAATCGCCGCTTGCAGCCCCATCATGCGCCCCGTTCGACGGCTGCGCGCCCCTGCGAGCGCACGGCGGCGACAATGGTCTGAAAGCCGGTGCAGCGGCAGAGGTTGCCGGCGAGCGCGTGGCGGATTTCCGCCTCGCTCGGGGCCGGGTTCTCGCGCAGCAGGCCCTCGGCGGCCACGATCATGCCCGGCGTGCAATAGCCGCACTGCACCGCGCCCTGCTCGACGAAAGCGCGCTGCAGCGGCGAAAGGCCGCCCTCGGCGGTCCTCAGGCCCTCGATCGTGACAATCCGGCGCCCGTGCGCCTGGAAGGCGAGCATCAGGCAGGAATTGACCGCCTTGTCGTCGACGAGCACCGTGCAGGCGCCGCATTCGCCTTCCCGACAGCCCTCTTTCACACCGGTCAGATCGAGCGTTTCGCGAAGGAATTCAGAGAGGCGCTGGCGAGGATCGACGTCAAACGCGCGCCTGTCGCCATTGATCGTGACATGAATGTTCATTCTGGACGGCCTGTCCGCGACTCTTCGCGCCCTTGGCCGACATGCCCCTGTTGGTCGGCGATTGCGGCGCGACTGTGCAATGGCCGGCGAGTCCCCGCAAGCCCGAATATTGGCGTAAGCTCTGAATCGACTGCCGATTTCCGGCCCGGCCTTGCCAAGCGCCGCGAAAGCGGCGACGGTCGAGCGAGGCCGCCGCGGGAGATGGGGGAGCCAGTGATCGTCGTTCATCATCTCGACCATTCGCGCTCCCAGCGCGTGCTCTGGCTCATCGAGGAACTCGGCCTCGACTACGAAATCCGTCGCTACGCGCGCGACCCCAAGACCATGCAGGCCCCGGCTTCGCTCATGGCCGTCCATCCGCTCGGCAAGTCGCCGGCGATCGTCGACGGCAACAAGACGTTGGCGGAATCGGGCGCGATCCTGGAATATCTCGTCGAGGCTTACGGCGCCGGCCGCTTCGCCCCGCCGCCCGACTCGGGGGATCGCCTGAAATACACCTACTTCATGCATTACGCGGAAGGCTCGCTGATGCCGCCGCTTTTGTTGAAGCTCGTCTTCATGCGGCTGCCGCGCGCCGCGCCGTTTCTCGTGCGCCCGATCGCCGGCGCGATCGCCGCCAAGGCGCTCTCCTCCTTTGTCGATCCGCAGATCGCGCGTCATCTCGACTTTCTCGAGGGCGAACTTGCGGCTCGCCCTTGGTTCGCGGGCGAGGCGTTTTCGGCGGCCGACATTCAGATGAGTTTTCCCCTCGAGGCCGCCGCCGCGCGCGCCGGGCTCGACGCGCGCCGCCCCAGGCTATGGGACTTCCTGCAGCGCATTCACGCGCGGCCGGCCTACGCGCGCGCCGTCGCCAAGGGCGGCCCGACGATTGTGTGAGCGGGTTCCGCGTTGGCGAAGGCCTGGGGTTGGCCTAATCTGCCGTCAATTGGCGCCTTGAGGAGGAACGATGTTCGCTTTGGGCGATCTTTTTTCCGTCGCCGGACGCACGGCGCTGGTCACCGGCGGGGCGACCGGACTCGGGCGCGTCTGCGCCGAGGCGCTGCTCAGCGCGGGGGCGCGGGTGCTCATCGCCTCGCGCAAGGGCGAGGCCTGCGAAGCGGCGGCGCGGGAGCTGAGCGCGATCGGGCCTTGCGAGGGTTTCGGCGGCACGGTGGCGAGCGAGGACGGCGTCGCGGCGCTCGCCGCCGAAGCGCGCCGGCGCGCCAGCGAATTGCATATCCTCGTCAACAACGCGGGCGTCAGCTGGGGCGAGCCGTTCGAGACCTTCGCCTGGAAGGGGTGGGAGCGGGTGATGGCGGTCAACGTCGCCGGCCTCTTCACCCTGACGCGCGACCTCATGCCGATGCTGATCGCAGCCGGCTCGCCGGACCGCCCCTCGACGATCGTCAACATCGGCTCGGTGATGGGTTCGGTGACGCAGGCCGAGAACGCCTATTCCTATTCGGCCTCGAAGATCGCGGTGCACCACCTGACGCGCATCCTCGCCGCCGAATTCGCCGCGCGCTGCGTCACCGTCAACGCCATCGCGCCGGGGCCGTTCCCGACCCGAATGACGGCCTATGCGATCGGCGACGCGCAAGGCGCGGCCCGCGCCGCGGCGACCGTGCCGATGGGGCGGCTCGGGCGGCGCGAGGATATCGCCGGCGCGCTCCTGTTTCTGACCGGCCGCGGCGGCGCCTACACCTCCGGCGCGATCGTTCCCGTCGACGGCGCCCTCAGCGCCGCCGCCCCGCCGCCGATGTTCGGCGAGCCCGGTTGATGCGGGGCGCGGCGATTTGCCGCCCCAGGCGAACGAGGCGAAGAAACCGGCGCCCGGGCCGCTTCCTGCGGGGGGGCGAACATTGCCGAAAGGAAGCGATCGCCGGTCAACGCAGCGCCGGAACAAGCCGGCCCATGACGGCGCCAGAGCGTTTTCCGACAGATTACGTTGGCTATCCCTCGCGTTGATTGGCGTTCGACGCTGCATGACAAATTGATGTGACAAAATGTCGCGAGAGTTAACAGCAATTTTCACGATCACGTTGCGATCGCATATTCGTCAAACGTCGAAATCGTTAACGCAGCGTCAATAAAATTATCCTAGTCGGGAAGGAATCTAGTCGTAGAATATCATATTCGTCATGGTGCTATATCGTCAAAGTTCGGGCGCGCGGCGAACCCGCAACGAGCGCGGGGCGAGGGATTGGTCATGTTTAATCGGCTGCGAATTGCATCGAAGCTTCTGCTCGGTTTTGGCGCGCTTCTGTTGCTTCTCGGCGCCATCGCCGTCTTCTCGGGGGTAAGCAGCGTCAAAATCGAGAGCTCCCTCGACGATCTGACAAGACGCAAGAACCACGAGGTT
>CAVWKL010000219.1:0-8689 GCA_963755075.1 uncultured Alphaproteobacteria bacterium | reverse complement strand
GGTTTTGTCGCCTCTTACGTCGAGGCGGGTCGGAAAGCCGCGTTGAAGGACGCCGAGCGCGAGCTCTCCTATCTTTCCCTCGCCCTCTCCGACGACACGGATCATGCCCTTCAGGGGGCCGAAATTATTCAAAACAGCATTGCCGATCGCATCAAAGCTATGGGCGTCCGGTCGGATACGCCTCTGGCGCAAGCGCTCGGCACGATCGAATTTCATCAGTTGCTCAAAGAAAAAATCGCCAACGTCGCCTATATCGACGCCATCACCGTCATTGATCCGCAGGGAAACCTCGTCAATTTCTCGCGCTCCTGGCCTATCCCCCCGGTCAATGTCGCCGATCGCGACTATTTCATTGCGTTGAAAGCCGATCCATCGCAACGCAATTTCGTCAGTCAAGCGGTGGAAAATCGCGGAACCGGCGATCTGACCGTCTACCTGGCCAATCCGTTCTCCGACGCCGACGGAAAATTCCTCGGCTTGATCCTTGCCGCGATGAAAGTCTCCTATTTCGAGAAGTCCTATTCGTCGTTCGTCATGCCAGGCGGACGAGTCTCCCTATTCAGAAAGGATGGAACATTAATCGCGCGGGCTCCTCATATCAATTCCGAGTATAGTAGAGGATATGGAGTCTTGCCAATTTTTTCCAATTACAAAGATATTAAAACTAACGGTGCGATATACATACATAGCATCGGCGACGATACGAATACATTGCGCATATTGGCGTTTACGAAACTGCAGCGTTATCCAGCAATTATGACTGTCAGCAAAAGCGTAGCGGAGATTTTGTCCGATTTCGGTCAACTTTCTCGGACGCTTTACGCCTCGACGATCGCGATGATCGCGTTAATTGCGGCGACAATATTCGTTCTGTCGCGATTTCTCGACCAACAGCAGAAGACCGCGGCCGCCAATCAGGCGCGCGCGGCCGCCGAAACAGAACTCGCGGCGCAGCGGGAAATCTTGAAGCACGCGGGACGGTTCGAGGTCGCGCTCAACAACATGTTGCACGGCCTGTGCATGTTCGACGCGCAAGAGCGTCTGATCGTCTGCAACGAGTGCTATGCGAAAATGTACGGACTGCCCGCCGAGTTGACCCGAGAGGGCGCCACGTGGCGAGATATCGCCGCCCATCGCGTGTCGACGCTCGGCTATCGTAATCTCGCCTTTGAGGATGTCGTCGCGCAACATCGCGCCATCGATCCCAGACAAAGCCAGACCACCTTCACGCGCGAGCTCGGCGATGGGCGCGTGATTCTCGGTTCGCCACCATCCGAACAAGGAAGGGGGATGGGTGGCGATTCATGAAGACATCACCGCCCGGCAGAAAGCCGAAGAGCGATTGTCGCGCATGGCCCACTACGACCCGCTTACCGGCCTGGCCAACCGCGTTCTCCTGCACAAGCGATTGGAATTGGCGGTCGCCGGCCTCCAGCGCGGCGAGGCGTTCGCGGTTTTGTGTCTCGACCTCGACAATTTCAAGGAGGCCAATGACGCCCTTGGGTATGCGGTCGGCGACGCGTTGCTGCGGGAGATCGCGGCGCGACTGCGAACCTGCGTCCGCGACGGCGACACCATCGCCCGGATTGGCGGCGACGAATTCGCAATCGTGCAGCTCGGGATCGCCGGACCCCTCGAGCCTGGCGATTTGGCGCGGCGTCTCTTGGCGATCGTGACCGAACGCTATGAAATCGAAGGGCAGTCGATCGACATCGGCGTCAGCATCGGCTTCGCCTGCGCGCCCCATGACGAGTCCGACGGCGCGCTGTTGCTGCGTTTGGCGGATATTGCGCTCAATCGCGCCAAGTCCGACGGCCGGCGGACCTATCGATCCTTTGAAACGGCGATGGATATCGAGCTTCAGTCGCGCCGTCGCCTAGAGCTGGATATGCGCAAGGCTTTGGTCAACGAAGAGTTCGTCGTTTACTTCCAGCCGATCAACGACGCCAAGACCAAGGCGATCAGAAGCTTTGAAGCGCTGGTGCGATGGCGTCACCCCGAACGCGGCATGATTTCGCCGGCCGAATTCATTCCGTTGGCGGAGCGAACCGGCCTCATCGTCCCTCTGGGCGAATGGGTCCTGCGCGCGGCGTGCCAGGAGGCGATGCGCTGGCCGCCCGACGTGCGCCTGTCGGTCAATCTCTCCGCCTGCCAATTCAAGGTCGACGATTTGACCGAATCGATCCGCAACGCTCTCGCCGTCACCGGACTGGCGGCGCAGCGGCTGGAGCTGGAAATCACCGAGTTGGTCCTGCTCGACGAATGCCAAGACAATCTCGCAATCCTGCATCAGCTGCGCGGATTGGGAGCAAGAATCGCGATGGACGACTTCGGCACCGGCTACTCGTCGCTCAGCTATTTGCGCAGCTTCCCATTCGACAAGATCAAGATCGACCAATCGTTCGTCAAGAACATCGACCAGCGCGACGCGCGCGAAATCGTGCGCGCAGTCGCCAGCCTCGGTCAGACGCTCGGCGTTACAACCACCGCCGAAGGCGTCGAAACCGAAGATCAGCTCGCCATGATGATCGAATATGGTTGCAGCGAGGTGCAGGGCTATCTCTTCAGCCGCCCGGTCCCGGCTTCCCATGTCGCGGCGTTGCTGAATTTGTATCATCACGCGCAGCTGGTTGCTTGAGCGTCCCGGCGTTAGGGGCAGAAGACGCTCACGACGAGGAGTGGGAGCGCAGGCGCCCCGAGGGGAGCCGAGCCGACGCCCGGCCTTTCGCCATCGGCAGGGCGCGCTCGACGCTTACCGGAATCTTAAGCGTCTGTCGGTAACGCTGGTCGGACCTCGTCCCCTTCGCGACAGCCATGCCGCCCGCCCGTTCCCTAGTCGCTGCGACCGAAATCGACATCGCCGCTCGGTTGCGACGGGTTGTCGGATCCGCGCGGCGCGCCTCGCCGGCGCTCTGGGCCAGCGCGGCGGTCCTCCTTGTGGCCGCGGCGGCGCAGGCCCGCTTCGGCGCGGTCGCCGACGTGTCGTGGATGATCACGATCGGCGAGAAGTGGCTCGACGGCCAAACGCCTTACGTCGACTTCATCGAGACCAATCCGCCGGCGGCGATTCTCATTTACATGCCCGCCGTCGTCCTGGCGCGGCTCATCGGCGTGCGCGCCGAGATCGTCGTCGCCGCCTACGGCTTCGCCGCGGCCGGCGGGTCGTTGGCGCTCAGCGCGGCGATTCTGCGCCGCGCCGGGCTCATCAGCGGCCTCGGCGCGCTCGCGCTCGCCCTGGCGCTTACCGCGCTGACGATCCTGCCGGGGCGGACGTTCGACGAGCGCGAGGTCTTCGTCACGCTCCTGGCGCTGCCTTATCTCGCGCTCTGCGCGGCGCGCGCCGCCCGCGCCCCGATCGATTGGCGCGGGGCGCTTGTCGCCGGCCTGTGCCTGGCCGCGATGGCGGCGATCAAACCGCCCTATGCGTTGATCGGGGCGGCCGTGGCGCCCTACTTGACGTGGCGCATCGGCTTCAGGAATTTGCTGGGCGCGATCGAATACCACGTGGCCGCGGCGTTCCTCATCGCCTATGCGGCGCTGACGATCTGGCGCTTTCCCGCCTATGGCGCGGACGTCGTGCCGGCGGTCGCCGCCGCCTATTTGCCGGTGCGCGAGTTCGGCGCTGCAACTGTTGGCCAACGCCGGCGTCGTCGTCTGGGTCGCGCTGTTGGGGCTGCTGGCGGCGATCGCGGGGCGTCGTCTGCGCGACCCTCTCGTCGCGACGCCGGCGCTCGGCGCGATCGGCGCCCTGGCGGCGTTCTTCGTCCAAGGCAAGGGATGGCTCTATCAGGCCTACCCGGCGCTCGCCCTCATCGTCGTCGCCCTCGGCGCGGCGTTGGAGGCGCGCGCGCCGCCGCCGCAACGGCTCGCCGCCGCGGCCGGCGCGGCGGGGGCGACCGCGGCCGGCGCCTTGCTCGTCGGCCTGCCGCCGATCGCCTGCGCGGCGCCGGCGGCTTTGGCCGCCTATTTCGCCCTCATCGCGGCCGCGCCTGGGGTTGTGTTCCTCGCCGCGCGAGCGCGCCGTCTGCCTCGCCGAAACCGCCGCCGCCGCGTTGATCGCCTCGGCTTGCGCATATTATTGCACGCCATTCCCGCGGCCGGACGCCGCCTTCGCGCGCGCCGTCGCCGCTCTTGCGCCTCACCCGCGTCTGGCGTCGATCGGCGAAGGATTGGACATCGGCTTTCCCTTCGTGCGGGAGATCGGCGGCGTTTGGGTCCAGCGCACGCAAGGCATGCTGATGACCGCCGGCGCGCGGCGGCTGATCGACCAATACCCCGACGACCGCACGCTCGCCGCGCGTCTCGCGCCGATCATCGCCCGCGACCGCGACATGATCGCCGAAGATATTGGGCGCAATCGGCCGGACGCGGTTCTCGTCAGTCGTTTCGGTCCGCGGTTCCACCAGTGGGCGATGAGCGATCCCACGCTCGCCGCCGCGCTCGCTGATTACACATTCCGCGCGGCGAGCCTCGCCAAGGACTGGCCGGTCGATCTTTACGTGCGCGCCGATCTGATCGGCCTGCGCCCGACGCTTGGCGAAGCCGACGAGGCGCTGAAGGTGAAATAACCTGTGTCGGCATCGGCGATCCGCGGTCTCGCGGACAAATCGCGGAAGGCGGCAATTCCCGTTCGCCGTCGCGCCTATTCCTTTGCAGGCGTTGAGGCTTCGGCGGCGCTGCGCGAACGTCGTCGCCATTTGGAAACCATTCGTCGAGGCTTTGGTCCACAGCGGCGATTTCCGGGGTTAAGGAGATGGCCTGTTTGCCGGCGCGCGATGTTCTAAAGCCGCCGCAGGGGCCGGGTGCTCGGAGCTTCCTAATGATTAGGAGATTGGCGCAAATCAGGAGCCGTCGGGACGCGTTGCTGACCGCTCTGGCGATCACCGCGGCGGCCGTCTTCCTGGCGATGGGGATGACCGTGTTGGCGTCGATCGGCATGCCGGCGGACGTGCAGTTGCACGCGGTGAGAATTGCCGCGTGCATCGCATTCGTCATCGGGCTGATCTTCTCCTATTGGTTCGTCGATTCGTTTCGCGCCATGGTCCATATGAAGGACGCCGTGGACCGGCTGGCGCGCACCGACGAGCTCACCGGCCTCGACAATCGTCGCGCGCTTCTGGCCGGCGCCGAGCGCGAAGCGGCGCGCGCCAAACGGCAGAGCGACGCGCTCGCGTTGCTCATCATCGATCTCGACGATTTCAAGCGCGTCAACGACACCCATGGCCACTGTGTCGGCGATTTGGTCCTCGTCGCGATTGCGGACGTCCTTTGCCGATCGGCGCGCACCGGCGTCGACATCGTCGGTCGCCTCGGCGGCGAAGAGTTTGCAGTCCTGTTGCCGCATTGCGATGAAGCCGCGGCGCTGCAAACCGCGGAGCGCATTCGCGCCGCAATCGAAGCGGAGCGGGTCGCGACGCCGGCCGGGGAGATCGCCGTGACGGCGAGCATCGGCTGCGCGGCGATCACGGCCGGCGAGGGCGTGGCCGCCGCCTTCCAGGAGGCCGACGAGGCGCTGTACGCGGCCAAGCGCGGCGGGCGGAACCGTGTCGCCGCCGGCGCGGCGCGGAACCGGCCGTCGGACCATCGCGAGCGCGGGGACGGACCGCGGCGGGGGTCCACCGCACACGAACCGTTGAGACGGTCGGCCTAGCAAGGCCTGATCAAGTCGAACCCATGGGCGCGAAGAAACAATTCATCGAATTGCCATCGTCGACATTTTCGTAGAACGCCCAATACGTTCCGTCCGGCGACGGCAGCGCCTTCGCGTAAGGGATGATCTCCGGCCAGCCATTGATGAGATAGCCTTGCGGCGTCAACTTGACCTCGCCGTCATGAAGATTGTGGGCCTCGCTGGAACCGCAGCACATGCGCTTCACCCACTCCGGCACGGAGGCGCGGTTATTCCAGACGTCATGGGCGTCAGCGCCGGCGCCATCGAACAGCATGACCGGCGCCATACTGAAAATGCTTAGGGAAACCAGCGCGAAAATTCTCATGGCGCTCTCCGGAAACACGAGATATGCGGCGAAAAGTCTCGGAAGCGGACGCTATGACACTTTTATGTCAGCGCAAAGCCTCAAATTCGTCAGCGCGGCGGCCGACACGCCGACGCCCGTCCGGCACGCCGGCGAGGGTGGGGATTCGATCGTCGGCGGGAGTCCGCTCGAGCGCCGGAAACAATGAGGTCCCGCCGTCCTCGAGAGGCCGTCGATCGGCCGCGGTTGAAATCGAGGAAAGGCGCGGTCATAGTGGCGATCGGAAACGGCGCCGCGGGGCGGGTCCGACACGATCGCTCCGGGAGGCGTCGCGCGATCGTCCGCGGCGGCGAGACGTGTTGCTGGAGGGCCTGAAGGGACACGATGGATCGGGACGCCGCGAAGCTGAGCCTCGTCGTCGCGTTTCCCAATGGCGGACGCTTGTCGCCGGAGGACATGGCGATGATCGCCGCGATCCGAAGGCAGCGCTCGATCCTGGGCGCGAGCCGCGCCACCGGCGTCTCCTATCGCAAATGCTGGCTCATGGTCGACGCGATGAACCGCACCTTCGAATCCCCGGTCTTCGCCACGTTTCCGGGGCGGCGCGGCGGCGGCGCCGAACTGACCCCCTTCGGCGAGCGACTGGTCGCGCTTTTTCAGTCGATGGAGCGCCGCGCCGGCGCGGCGGCCAAAGTCGCGGTCGCGGAGATGACCGCAGCTCTGAACCCCAACTATGAACCGCGCTCGAGCGGCGGAGCCGCCGAGTTGCCGCGCGAGGAAACGCTTGTGGCGGGGCCGCCGCGGCCTTGATCGTCGCCGCGGCGCGGGCCGCTCGAGCGATCCGCAGGCCCGGTGGAGCGGCTGAGGCGTGACGGGTCGCCCCGGCCTGAGGGATGTCGGTCCGCCCAGGTCCATCGGCTATCTTGACGAGGGGGCGAATTTCGGCCCGCGCGACAAACTGGCGGCGTGGCGGACGAGGCGTCAGGCCGCAACGCCGCCGGCGCGACGGTATTTGCCGACGACGGCGCCGACTTTGGCGGCGACGACGCTTGCCGACAATATCGATTCGCGGCGCTCGAGCAGCATGTCCCCGGCGAACTGAGAGACAAGGCCCGGGGGAACGCGCGTCGCGTCGACATTGGCGAAGAGCCGGCCCAGCGCCGCCTGCACTTCGCCGTGCGGCCAATAGTAGCGGACGCGGTCGCTCAGGCCATAAAGCCGCATCAGCCGCTCGTCGAGGCCCGCGGCGACGTATCCGCGCCAATGTTCGGGATGGGCGTCCATCGCCCGTTCGAGCGCTTCGATGATCCCCGAGGGGTTCGGCGAGGCGATGCGCTCTTCGATGGCGGCCAGCGCGACGACCGCCTCGCGAAAGGCGAACGTGAGCGACGGTCCGACTTTCAGGATGGCGAAATGCGTTGCGACGAGGTCGAAGAGCGCCGTCTCGGACTGGAAATCGGTCGAATGGGCCTCGTAGACGACGCCGGGAATCTCGCCCAACGCGGCGCTCAGCCTCGCCGCCTTGTCCCGGTCGTAGCCGAAGACTTGCGCGTTGCCCATGTCGACGCCCGGTTGCACGACCACGGCGACGACCCGATCCATCGCGGCTTCGACGCCGCGCGCGGCGAACGCGCTGCGGTGAAGATCGACGGTGCGCCGGGCCGCTTCGGGCTGGGTGACCGCAAGCGCGTCGAGGTCTTTGGTTTCGCCTCCGGGGATCGGCACTTCGCTGCCAATCACATAGACGCGCTCGCCTCCCGGCCCCGCCGCTTCGGCCGCCGCGCAGAGTTCGGCGCCGCGTTCGGCGATCCTCGGTTCGGAAACCGCCGCCTCGTCGGCGCAGGCCATGCTGGCGTCGATGTGGATCTTTTCGAAGCCGGCCTCGACATAGGCCGTCACCATGTCGCGCGCCCGCGCCATCGCCTCGCCGGCCGACAAATGTTTCCACGGATTGGGGCCGAGATGATCGCCGCCGAGAATGAGGCGGCGGGGATCGACGTCCGCCTCGCGCGCCAGCTCTTCGACAAAGCGCCGGAACGCCGCCGGCGTCATGCCGGTGTAGCCGCCCTCCTGGTTGACCTGATTGCAGGTCGCCTCGATCAGGATGGGTTCGTCGCTGGAGCGATGCGCCGCCAACACCGCCCTCAGCGTCTGCGGGTGCGCCGTGCACCAGGAGGGAACGCCGCGCTGCTCGCCGGCGCGGTTGGCGGCGATCAGCTTCGGCCAAAAATCGCGCTGGCTCATCCGTCCCTCTCCAATAGCGCTTCGATCGCCGTCAGGCCGCTATTGCCTTCCATCGGACCGACCTTCGTCACGGCCAGAGCGCCAGCCGCATTGGCGCGTCGCATGGCTTCGCGGAAACCGCAGGCGCCGGCGGCGTAGAGGGTGACGAAGGTCGCGCAGAAACAGTCGCCGGCGCCGGTCGGGTCGAGCACGTCAACTTCGTGCGCCGCAAAGCTTGCGCGTTCGCCGTCGCGGGTCAAACCCTCGCAGCCCTGGGCGCCCTTCTTGAGCACGACGCAACGGGCGCCTTTTGCGAACAGCTCCGCGGCGACGCCGTCGAGATCGCGGCCTGGGAACAGCGCCGCGGCGTCGTCCTCGCTCGGCAGGAAAATCCCCGTCATGTCGACCAACGTCCCGACCGCGGCGAAATATGCCGGGTCGCCGACCAATTCCTTGCGCACGTTGGGATCGAATGAGATGGTCACGCCGTT
>CAVWKL010000218.1:0-8360 GCA_963755075.1 uncultured Alphaproteobacteria bacterium | reverse complement strand
GAGGCGTCGATCGAGCTCTATGAGCGCGGCGAAGCGCTGAAGGCGCACTGCGATCAATTGCTCAAGAACGCGGAAATGCGCATCGAAAAGATCGCGCTTTCCGCCGAAGGCAAGCCCAAGGGCGCGGCGCCGCTCGACGGCGAGTAAGGGGTCGCGAACGGCCCAAACCCGCCAGATGTCAGCAATGTGATGACATATCGTCCTGGACTCACAGGATTGCTTAATCCCGTCGCGTCGATGGTTACAGTTCGTTAACCATAATCGTTGCAAAAAAGGAGAGTCATTACAACCATTGATCCGCGCCGCGATTCGCGGTCGGACGCAATAAAAAAAGGGCGGAGTTCATGCGCACGATTGCCTTCGTTACTCAAAAGGGCGGGTCGGGGAAAAGCACTTTGGCGTCTTCGCTGGCGGTCGCTGCGACCGAACTCGGCGAGCGCGTCTGCGTGATCGACCTGGATCGCAGTCTTCCCTCCTCAGTTGGGCCAAGACCCGCGAGCTCGACGACGTCGCCGTCGTCGCCGCGACAGCGGGCAAGCTGCCGGCGGTGATCGCCGCGCTGGAAAAGAAGGGGATCACGCTCGCCATCATCGATACTCCCGGCGCCGACGGCGCGGCCTCGGCGGCCGCGATGCGCGAGGCCGATCTCAATGTCATTCCCTCGCGCCCGAGCATCTTCGACCTCTGGGCCAGCGCTCAGACGCGCGTCGCCTTGCGGGCGTCGAACAGCGATTTCGTCTTCATGCTCAACCAGTGCCCGCCAGCTCAACAGTCCGCGCGGGTCGACAACGCCGTCGCGGCGCTCGAGGAGATGGGCGGCTTGATCACGCCGCTGGTGCTGGCTCGTGTCGACTATCAGGAAGCCGCGCGCCATGGCCTCGGCGTCACCGAGATTAATCCGAACGGCGCTGCCGCCCTCGAAATCCGCGCGCTGTGGGCGTCGCTGAAGCGCCGCATGGGGCGCGGCAAGGCGAAGTCGCCCGGCGCCAAGGCGGCCTGAAGGCGACGCCGGCTCGGCGCCGCGTCGCAGCCTTGTGGGCCGGGCGTCCGGCGCCCCTCGCGCGACCGAGACGCCGACTGGCGCCCGTTCCGCACCCAAGACGCTATCCGCCGATGCGCGTGCGGATGACTTGGCCGTTGCGCGCAATCGCCAGATCCCAATAGCGGGGACGCAGCGCGCTCGCCGCGTCGAGGTCGCGCGTCGCAGCGATTTTTTCGCCGTTGACCTCCAGGACGACGTCGCCCTTCTCGATGCCGAAATTGGCGGCGAGCGACCCTTCCGCGACGTCGGCGACGACGACGCCTTCGCTGACGTTGTCGAGCGACAATTCCTCGGCCACCGCCGGCGAGACGTTCAACACCAGAGCGCCCTGAAACGGCGATCGGCTCTTGATGCGGATCGCCTCGCGCGGCGGCGTTTCCGGCGCCGCGGCGAGCTTCAGCGGCAGCACGAGGGTCTTGCCGCCGCGCTGAACCGACAGCCCCGCGACGCCGCCCAAGGGCTTGACGGCGAGCCGGAAGCCGACGCCTTCGGCGTCGTCGACGCCTTGCCCGTCAACCGCGGTGACGACGTCGCCGCGCCGCAGGCCCGCCTCCGCCGCCGGGCCGCCCTCAAAGACGCTGACCACCAGCGCCCCGACGGGGCGCTCCAGCCCGATGGAATCGGCGATGTCCTTGGTGACGTTTTGCAGGCTTGCGCCAAGCCACGGCCGCCTGACCGTGGCGCCCCGTGCATGGCCGCCGCGACAACGCTCTTGACCATGTTGACCGGGATGGCGAAGCCGATGCCCATGCTGCCGCCCGAGCGCGAGTAGATCGCCGAATTGACGCCGATCAACCGCCCGTCGAGGTCGACCAGCGCGCCGCCGGAATTGCCGGGGTTGATGGCGGCGTCGGTCTGGATGAAGAAGCCGTAATCGTTGATGCCGATCTGGGTGCGCGCGAGCGCGGAGACGATGCCCTGCGTGACGGTTTGGCCGACGCCGAAGGGATTGCCGATCGCCAGAACGATGTCGCCGACCTCGATCGCGTCGGAATCGCCAAGTTCGAGCACCGGGAAACGCTCCTGACTCTGAATCTGCAGCACCGCCAGATCGGTGCGAGGATCGCGCAGCACGATCTTGGCCTCGAATTCGCGATGGTCGGAAAGGGCGACCTTCACGTCGGTCATGCCCTCGATGACGTGATGATTGGTGACGACGAGGCCGCCGGCGTCGACGATCACGCCCGATCCCAACGATTGCGCGACGCGCGACTCCTGACCCTGCTGGCCGAAGAACTGGCGGAAAATGGGATCGTCGAGCAGCGGATTGCGCGGCATCGTCTCGACGCGGGAAGCGTAGACGTTGACCACCGCCGGCCGCACCTTCTTGACCACCGGGGCGAACGACGGATGCAGCTCGGCCGGGCTTTGCGGAACCGCCTTCTCTAAGGTTTGCGCCTGGGCGCAGACGCATCCGAGGCTTAGGGCGAGGACAAGTGCGAAACGGATCAAAGCAGGCTCCCCCTGAAGACGACGTGCGTCAACATATAGTGTCGGCCGGACGCGCCGCAAAGCGATCGCATGACCCGGCCGCGCCCACAAATGCGGGTCGTTTCGCCCCGGCGAGGCGATCGCCGCCGACAGGGGGCAGCGCGTTCAGCGCGGACGCTCCATGCCGATCATCGCCATGAGCGCGCCGGCGACTGGCAGGTTCTTCAGGATCGGCGCGAACGGATTGAGCCAGTACTCGACCGGCAGCAGCAGCGCCGCGAAGGAGTAGACCGCCAACAACCCGAGCATCGCCAGGCCGACCCGCGCCGGGCGCCAATTGACGAGCAGCAGGCCGCCGAGGACGAGGTTCGCCGCCGCGCCGCCGAACAGCGCCAGCTCGGCGAGCGGGCCGCGAAGGCCCGCCTCGGCAAATATGATGTAGGACTGGGCGGGTGGAAAAAGCCCGAGCGAGGCGAGGCCGGTGCCGATCCACAACAGCGCGAGCGAAATGCGCAGGAACGGTTGGACGAAGTAGAGGCGCGCGCGCCACAGATCGGCAAGCGTGGCCGGACGCATCGCCAAGCTCTCTTCGAGCGCCCGCGGCGCCCGTCCGAGCGCGCTCGCCGTGCCGGCCGGGTCGGCGACGTTGCCGCGCTCCAACAAGGCCAGGAGTTCGCGATCGCCCGGCCCGACCTCGACAATCTCGTTGAGCCAGGCCAGCGCGTTGAGAACGAATCGCGGCAGCGGCAAGAAGCGCCGCGGCCTCAGGCCGAGCCAGATTCGCAAGGCGCGCTCCAATTCGTCCGTCGTCATCGGCGCCGGGCCGACGGCGTCGACGCTTTTCAACGTCTGCGGCGCCAGCGCCAGCTTGGCCACGAGGCCCGCCAATTCCGTGACGTGCAGCGGCTGAACCCGCCAATCTCCCGGACCGAGGCGCGGCGGAAACGGCAGCGCGGCGAGCGCGCTGAAGAAGTCGCCGGTGGCGCCGTCGGGGCCGATCACGAGGGAGGGCCGGACGATCGTCACTTCGAGTCCCTCGGCCGCGCCGAGCAAGTCCTCGGCTTCGCCCTTGCTGCGCTGGAAACGCGTCGCGTCCTCGCGACCGGCGCCGAGCGTCGAGAGATGAACGAGGCGGCGCACGCCGGCAAGGCGGCAGGCTTGGGCAAGCCGGCCGACGCCCTCGACGTTCACCGCCTCGAGATTGTCGACGCGCGCGTCCCGCGCCAGCCCGGCGCAATTGATGACGATCTGCGAACCGGCGAGCTTGGCCGCCAGCGCGGCGGGATTTTCGAGCGCAATGTCGAATTCCCTGTGGGGCGGCGCGGCGACTTGCTCGCCAGACTCCAGCAAAAGCCTGACCACATGGCGGCCGATGAAGCCTTTGCCGCCGGCAACGAAGATTGCGCTCATGAGAAGTTCCCGCCCAACCGCCTTCGCCCGACATTGTCCTGATCGGTCCCAGCGGCTTGAGCGACCATCCCCGAATTCGGCGGCCTTGGCAATGCGAAGCGCCTTCCCTGCCTGTGAATGCCGCGGCCTTCGAGCGCCCGAGGCCCCGCGATCCGACGCTCCGGCGCGAAGCCGGCGTCCGAAATTCTCGGGCGCCGGCCTTGCGCCGGCCGGCGCGCATCCCAATCTCTTGCCGGCCGGGCCCAGTATTCCGGCGCGGCGCATCATCACGGAGGCTGTCCATGGGCACGGCGCAAAGCACGGCGGGCGGTTCGAACGGGGCTCGGGAATTCGGTCCCGGCGAATGGGCGCAGGCGACGTGGCGACGCCGCGGCTGCGCGACCCGCTGGACCGCGTTCGAACTTGTCGCCATGGTCCTGGGATTTATCGTCTTCTGGCCGATCGGCTTGGCGATTCTGGCCTATAAGTTCTGGCAGCGGAAGACCGGCGGCGACGATCTGCAGACCTTCGCCTCCGACAAGTGGCGCGAATTGCGCGGCGCGATGGCCGGCGCCTCGACGAGCGCTTCGAGCGCGTCTTGGGGCCGCCGCGGCTTTTATGGCGCCTCGACCGGCAATTCAGCGTTCGACGCGTGGCGGGCGGGCGAACTTGCGCGGCTCGAAGCCGAACGCCGCAAGCTTGAAGATGCGCATCGCGAATTCGCCGAATTCGTCGAGAACCTGCGCAAAGCTAAGGACCGCGAGGAATTCGAGCGCTTCATGAACGCTCGCAACCCGCCGCGCGCGTAAGCGGCCGGCCGCCTCCTTCTCCCGTAGGGGGAGAAGGGGCGGCGGCGCTTCCGAACACCCGGTCGAAAATCGTGTCGACGTGCTTCAGGTGATAGCCGAGGTCGAACAGCGCCTCGAGCTCGTTGGCGCTCAGCGCCTTGGCGACGTCTTTATCCACCTTCAATAGGCTCAAGAAGTCGCCCTCGCCGCGCCACGCCGGCATGGCGTTGCGTTGCACCAGCGCATAGGCGTCCTCGCGTGAGACGCCCTTTTGCGTCAGCGCGAGCAGCACCCGCTGGGAATGGATGAGGCCGCCGAGCCGGTCGAGGTTCCTGCGCATGGCCTCGGGATAGACCACCAGCTTGTCGACGACCTCCGTCAGCCGCGCAAGCGCGAAATCGAGCGCAGTCGTCGCGTCGGGAGCGATCATGCGCTCGACCGCGGAATGCGAAATGTCGCGCTCGTGCCACAGCGCGACGTTCCTCGAGCGCCGGCGTCACCGCCGAACGCACCATCCGCGCGAGGCCGGTCAGGTTCTCGGTCAGCACGGGATTGCGCTTGTGCGGCATTGCCGAGGAGCCCTTCTGCCCCTCGGAGAAATATTCCTCCGCCTCCAGCACCTCGGTGCGCTGGAGATGGCGGATTTCCACAGCCAGGCGTTCGATCGACGAGGCGACGACGCCAAGCGCGGCGAAGAAGGCGGCGTGGCGGTCGCGCGGGATCACCTGGGTCGAAATCGGCTCCGGGACAAGGCCCATCTTCTTCGCCACGTGCGCTTCGACCCGCGGATCGATGTTGGCGAACGTGCCGACGGCGCCTGAAATCGCGCAGGTCGAGATCTCGGCGCGCGCCGTGACCAGGCGCGCCCTCGCGCGGGCAAACTCGGCGTAGGCGAGCGCGAGCTTGAGGCCGAAGGTCGTCGGCTCGGCGTGAATGCCGTGCGAGCGGCCGACGGTCGGCGTCTGCTTGTGCTCGTGGGCGCGGCGCTTCAACGCCGCAAGCAAGGCGTCGACGTCGGCGACGAGGATGTCGCTGGCGCGCTGCAACTGCACGGCCAGGCAGGTGTCGAGCACGTCGGAACTGGTCATGCCCTGATGCACGAAGCGCGAATCGGGGCCGATGAATTCGGCGAGGTGCGTCAGGAAGGCGATGACGTCGTGCTTTACGACGCGCTCGATCTCGTCGATGCGCGCGACGTCGAAAATGACGCCCCCCGCCTTCTCCCAAATGGCTTCGGCGCTCGCCTTGGGGATGACGCCAATCTCGGCGAGCGCGTCGCAGGCGTGCGCCTCGATCTCGAACCAGATTTTGAAGCGCGTCTGCGGCGTCCAGATCGCGACCATCTCGGGACGGGAATAACGGGGGATCATCGCCGGCGGGTCCGTTGGGAAAAGGCCGGGACGGGTCTATAGGAAGCCGGCGCAAAGATCGAGAGCCGAGCGCGCCCGGCGTTCCGATCGTTCATCGCCAGGCCGGCCTCGCGCCAGGCAGATTGAACCCTTGGTCCGCAACAAGGAGAACCGTCGCGTGCAGCCTGCGAAAACCGATGTCATCGTCCTCGGCGCCGGCATCGTCGGCGTTTGCGCCGCGCTGCACGCGCAGGCGCTGGGCCGCGCCGTCACGCTCGTCGATCGCTTAGGAACGGTGGCCGGCGAGACGAGCTTCGGCAACACTGGCATCGTCCAGAGCGAGGCGGTGTTCCCCTACGTGTTTCCGCGCGCGCCCGGCGAGATCGCCATCGCCGCGCTCAATCGCGATCCGCGCGTGCAAATTCGCTACAGCGCCTTGCCGTCGATCGCGCCGTGGCTGTGGCGCTACTTCCTTGCCTCCACGCCGAAGTCGCGTCTCGCCACCGCGACAGCGATGCGCGGGCTCATCCGGCGCTGCCTTGCCGAGCATCGCGCCCTCGCCGAACCCGCGGGCGCAATGCCGCTGCTGCGCGAAGGCGGCTGGATCAAGGTCTTCCGCACCTCGCGCGGCGAGGATAGCGCGCTCGCCGACGTCGAGGAGATCAAGCCTTACGGCGTCCCGACCGCCATATTGAACCGCGAACGGCTCATCGCGCTGGAGCCGCACTTGAGCGAGGTCGCCAAGGGCGGGGTGCATTTCACCGAACCGCTGACGACCTCCGATCCGGAAGCCCTGGCCAAGGCTTACGCCGCCCTTCTCGTCGCGCGCGGCGGCAAGCTGGCGAAGGGCGACGCGCGCTCACTGGTCGCCTCCGGCCCCGGTTGGGCGGTGGCGACCGAGCACGGCGCGCTGCAAGCCGCGGACGTCGTCATTGCGCTCGGACCGTGGACGACGGAGGTCGCCGCCGCCCTCGGCTATCGCCTGCCGATCGGCGTCAAGCGCGGCTATCACATGCATTACGGCGCCAAGGGAAACGCCATGCTCGGCCGGCCGGTGCTCGATCTCGAGAAGGGCTACGCGATGACGCCGATGGCGCGCGGCGTGCGCCTCACCACCGGCGCGGAATTCGCCGGCCGCGACGATCCGCCCTCCGGCGCCCACCTCGATCGGGTCGAGCCGTTTGGCCGCGCCTTGTTTCCGCTCGCCGAGCGGCGCGACCCGAAGCCGTGGCTGGGACGCCGACCCTGCCTGCCCGACATGGCGCCGGTCATCGGACCCGCGCCGCGCCACAAGGGCCTGTGGTTCGATTTCGGCCACCAACATCTCGGCCTGACGCTGGGTCCATCCAGCGGACTGTTGCTCGCGCAAATGATGGCGGGCGAGACGCCGTTCGTCGATCCGCAGCCGTTCCGCGCCGAACGGTTCGGTTAGGGCGCGCCGTAGCGCTGACGCCAGCTCGGCTTGGCCTCGGGGAATGGGAGCGGCGCGGCCTCGTAGACGCCGCGCGCGATCGCGCGGGCCACGCATTCGGCGGCGAGCGTCCCGATCTCGGCGAGATCGCGCAGGGTCGGCGATTGGGTCGCGCGCGCCGTCGAAGCGGCGAACACAATGTCGCCGTCTGCGGGCCCGAAGGCCGGGCGTAACGCCAAGGCGACGCCGCCAGCGGCCATGATCGCCAAGCGGGTCATTTGCGCCTTGTCGAAGGTCGCATCCGTCGCGACGACGGCGAGCGTCGTGTTGGCGGGCGCGTCGCGTTTCAGCGCAAACGTCAGTGCGTCGGCGGCCGGCGCGACGCCGAAGCCGAGCCCGCCGAACTCCGCGCCGCGTTCGTAGGGCGCCGCCCAGAAGTGCGGGCTCGCGCCACGCGTCGCGCGTCCTGCGGCGTTGACCGCAACCAGCGCGCCGACGATAAAGCCGCGCGAGGAGACTGCGCTCGCCGAACCGAGGCCCCCTTTCAGATCGCAAATCGTCGCCCCGAAGCCGGCGCCCGCGGTTCCTAGCGCGAAGTGCGCCCCGACGGACGCCGCCGCGTCGAAGCCGAGATCGCCGTAAGGCGCGCGGCGGCCCCAGGCCTTGTCGCCGCCATTGTCGAGATCGAACAGCGCCGCGCCGGGGACGATCGGCACGCGCATGGACGCCACCGTATAGCCGCGCCCCTGGGCGGCGAGAAAGGCCATGACGCCGCCCGCCGCGTCGAGGCCGAAGGCCGAACCGCCGGAAAGCGCGAAACCATTGACCCGGTCGGCCGTCATCTCCGGCGCGAGCAACGCGCCGTCGCGCAAAGCCGGCGCGCCGCCGGGGATCGCCAAGCCGCCGGTCGCGGGCTCGTCGAAGACGACGACGCTGACACCGGAAGAACC
>CAVWKL010000217.1:0-3265 GCA_963755075.1 uncultured Alphaproteobacteria bacterium | reverse complement strand
ATGTTAACGTCTTCGAACCATTACAAGTCAATTCGCCGTGGGGGCGTGGACGCGAGGGTCGCTGACGAGGCGCCAGAGCGTGAACCCGGCGATGGCGATATGCACGACCGCCGCCTGCGCAAATAGCGCGGAGGGGCCGAGGGCGCGCATCAAAAGCGACGCCAGCGCCGGCGCGACGATCGCGCCGATGCTGTAGACGAACAGCAGCCCGGCGGAGATCATGACCATATCGTGCGGGCTGGCGCGGTCGTTGGCGTGCGAGACCGCGAGCGTATAGAGCGTGTAGGTCGTCAGACCGACCAGGAAGCCCATGACGATGAGCGGCGGGCCGGCGAGCCTGAAGCTGGCGAGCCCGACCTCCAACGCCGCCCCGGCCGTCATGGCGACGACGATGACGAGGCGGCGGTCCATCCGATCGGAGAGGAAGCCGGCGGGATAGACGCCGAGCGCCGAGCCGGCGACGATCGCCGCGGTGAACAGCGGCGCCGCCGACGGCGTCACGCCGATCCCGAGAGCATAGACAGGGCCGAGCGCGAAAGACGCGCCGTTGGCTGCGCCGGCCGCCAGCGCGCCGAAGGCCGAAACCGGCGCCAACCGAACGAGCCAGCGCAGCCGCAGCCGCACCGCCTTCGGCTGGGCGGGCGGGTCGACGCTGGTCATCGTCAGCGGCACGATCGCCAGCGCCAGCAGCGCGCCGCCGACGGAAAAGGGCAGGAAGGAGCCCGGCGCAAACGCGGTTAGCAGCAATTGGCCGCCGGCCGAGGCGACAAAATTGACGATCTGATAGACGCCGTAGAGCGCGCCGCGATTGGCGTTGCTCGCCTTGGCGTTGATCCAGGATTCGACCACGGCGTAAATGCCGGCGAAGACGAAGCCCAGCGCGCCGCGCGCGACCATCCACGGCGCCGGCGCGACGGCGGCCGGCATCAAGATGACGGCGACGATCCCGACGGCGACAAAGGCGGAAAAGGCGCGGATATGGCCGGCGCGGCGCACGATCGCCGGCGCCGCCAGCGTTCCCGCCAGCATCCCGGCGAAATAGACCGAGCCGAGCAGGCCGATGGCGAAATCGGGGAAGGCTTCCAGGCTGGCGCGCAGCGGCGTCAGCACGCCGATCAACGCGTTGCCGGAAATGAGCAGAAAAACCGAGAGGAGGATCGCGGCGATGGAGGAAAGGGTCTTCACGGGCGAATCAGGGTGGGCGGCGGGCCGGCATGCTGGCATGTCGGGCCGCTCGGCGCGACCTTGCAGGGAGGGGTCGGCGCGATATTCGTCAGATTTTCGGCGCTCTGCGTTTACGGACCGCCCGGCGCCTTCCGGCTTAGCGGGCCTTGGGGGGTCGCCGACCGAGTTACGAACGCCCGGCGCGAACGAGGACCGGGTCGGCCCGATAGACGTCGGGAAACAGGCGCTTCAGATTGGCGATCTTCGGCAGATCGTTGAACACGATGTACGGATAGGTCGGGTTCAGAGCGAGAAAGTCCTGGTGATAATCCTCCGCGGGAAAGAAGGTCCGGCCTGGCTCGATCGTGGTGACGATGGCCGCGCCGAACGCATGCGCCAGGGTGAGTTGAGCGATGTAAGCCTTGGCGACGCTCGCCTGTTCGTCATTCGCGGGAAAGATCGCGGAGCGATACTGCGTTCCCTGGTCGGGTCCTTGCCGATTGAGTTCGGTCGGATTGTGGGCAACCGAAAAATAGATCTGCAGGATGCGCCCGTAGCTGATCTCGCGGGGGTCGAAGGTAACGCGAACCGATTCGGCGTGGCCGGTGTCGCCAGTGCTCGTCATCTCGTAATGGGCCGTCGCCGCGTCGCCGCCGTCATAGCCGGAAACGGCGCTCAAGACGCCCTTCACGTGCTGGAAGACGCCTTGCACGCCCCAGAAACAGCCGCCCGCGAGCACGACGACCTCGGGCCCGCTTGGCGCGGAGCGCTCATCGACCGCCGGGGGCGGAACGACGTGCGCCTCCTCCGCCGCCCACGCCGGCGCGCCGAGCCAGCAGGCCGACACAATCGAGAGGAACTGCGCCGCGCGCGACAGGCGGGCGGCTAGAGCCTTGGGCGAGGGGTCCATGAGCGTCTCCTTGGTCAGTCGAAAACAAAAAGGGCGAAGGGTTCGGCGGCTCAGGCGGCGGCCGGTTTGAAGGCCAGGGCGACGCCGTTCATGCAGTAGCGAAGGCCAGTGGGCCGAGGGCCGTCGTCGAAGACATGGCCGAGGTGGCCCTCGCAGCGCCGGCACATCACGGCCGTGCGCGTCATCGCGAGCGAGAAATCGTCCTTTGTGACGACGGCGTTGTCGAGCGGCGCCCAAAAACTCGGCCAGCCGGTGCCGCTGTCGAATTTGGTCGTCGAGGAGAAGAGATCGAGGCCGCATCCCGCGCAGGCGAAGATCCCGCGCCGTCCCTCATGCAGCAGCGGACTGGTGAATGGGCGCTCTGTGCCGTCCTGGCGAAGCACGGCGTATTGGTCGGCGGTCAGCAGCTTGCGCCATTCTCCGTCGCTGTGGGCGATTTCGGCGGCGGATGCCTTGCCGCGCCTAGTCAAAATCGCGCCGATCGTGGAAGCGAGCCCGAAAACGGCGAATTCCAAGACAATTCGGCGGGTCAACATGGTCCGGCCTCCACGATGCGGTTCACGGCGATCGGCCCCCTCTCCTGCCTATACGGCTGCGAGGTCCATTCGTTTCAGACGACGGAAAATATTGCTTGGGCCGGCCGGATCAGGGTCCATTGCGGCCTTGCGCAGGGCGAAAACCCGATATCGCCATCGCGGCCTCGTTCCTGTATAGACGGCCCGCGCGGGCGGCCGGCGCCCCGGCCGCCCGCCAAAAAGCGGAAATGACAAGTCGAGGCGTATGAAGATGGCCCAGAGCCGCTGGAGTCCCGAGAGCTGGAGGTCAAAGCCGATCGCGCAGTCGCCGGTCTATCCCGACGCCTCGGCGCTGAACGAAGTCGAGCGCCAACTCGCCGGCTATCCGCCGCTGGTGTTCGCCGGCGAAGCGCGCAAGCTCAAGCGGGCGCTCGGCAAGGCGATGGTCGGCGAAGCCTTCCTGCTGCAGGGCGGCGATTGCGCCGAGAGTTTCGGCGAGCATTCGGCCGACAACATCCGCGATTTCTTCCGCGTCTTTTTGCAGATGGCGGTGGTGATGACCTACGCGGCGGCCTCGCCGATCATCAAGGTCGGCCGCGTCGCCGGGCAGTTCGCCAAGCCGCGCTCCTCCGACAACGAGACGATCGGCGGCGTGACGCTGCCCTCCTACCGCGGC
>CAVWKL010000216.1:0-32697 GCA_963755075.1 uncultured Alphaproteobacteria bacterium | reverse complement strand
GCGAGTTCATCAACGAGCACCCGACCGACCGGCATGAGGCCCGGATCGCGAAATGGGTCTCGCTGATCGTCAAGTTCGGCGCGCTCGTCTTCATCATTTTCGTGCCGACCAAATACGCGATCCAGCTGCAGCTGCTCGGCGGAATTCTGGATCATCCAGACGCTGCCGGCGGTCATGCTCGGCGCCTATTCCCGCTGGTTCAACGATTGGGCGCTCCTCATCGGATGGGCGGTCGGCACCGTGGCCGGCACCTCGATGGCGATCGCGGCAAACTATGCGGCGATCCCCCAGCTCGGCGGCTTTAGTTTTCCCGGCTATATCGCCTTCTACACCGTCGCTCTCAACTTGCTGGTGGCCGTCGCGCTGACGCTGCATCCTCAACGCGGCGCGCGGCACAGCCCCGACGACCGACGAGACCGCGGCGGCCGATTATCGATATTGGTATTCGCCTTCAAATTAAAATTCGTCACGTTCCCGCCGCGAATGACCTCGCGCGTCAAACCTCGGCGTTCAAGCGCCTCGCCAAGGGCGAGTTGACAAGACCTCGCCAAGAGCTACGGTGTAAGCGTCAGCACGATTTCGAGGCTTAACGCATGACAATGTGCTGTTGTTAGGCATCTTTTGAGGTTCCACATGACGCAAACCTCCCGAACGGCCCCATGTCCCGTTTGCAGCGCCAACTCAACTATATCGGAGAAAGGTGGAAGAGACCCCGCTATCTTCGATCATGTTGTGTGCCCTCGATGCGGTAGTTATTACCTAGCAAACAAGAACGATCTTGAGAAGGCGCTAGCTATCGACGCAGTGCAAATCAAGACCTATGGAACGCGGGATTATACAAGGTCTAATTCAGTCTACAATTTGTACGAGGTGGTGGGAAAACGCGCGTATGCATCTAAAATAAAGACCAATACAAACGAATGCCGTACCCTTATCAGTCACGTTCTAAGTAAGGCACCTGATATAGCTCCTATCATTAGGATATTAAGACTGGAGGATTTTACGAATATCCTAACGTATGCCGTACTTCCATCGCCAGCCGAGCAAGCAGACAATCTTATAAAGTATCTTGGCGATAAACTGTCCGGCCTTGGGGATACATTTGCCGTTGGGAAAGAGAGGGACGAGCTTAAGAATCTTGGCGCACGGATTGGAACAAAGATTGGATCTGAGTGGAGTGATTTTTACGCGCTGATTGTTGCTTTAGAGGCGCAAGGGCGACTGTATGTAACGTGGGCGAGCACAACTTTATTGGGCAAGCGGAATGTTTCTGACATTTCGTTGACACTGTCGGGATGGAATAAATATGAGGAATTAGATCGAATTACACATGGTAGGGCTGGCTTTGTTGCGATGAAGTTCAAATCACCTGATGGGGCAGATTACTATTTTCAAGATGAACTGCTGCCGAAATATCTCGTCGATGCTGTTAAACAGACAGATTTCGCGCTTGGCAATCCGCTTCGTGATAACCCGCAGGCAGGCAATTTGCACGCTCGATTAGAGGCGGAAATCAAGAATGCTCGCTTCGTCGTGGCGGAATTGTCTCACGCTAACAATGGCGCGTATTGGGAGGCGGGTTTTGCGAAGGGGCTGGGAAAACCCGTCATTTACATGTACAACAAGGAAATTGGAGGTCGAGATACGCCCCATTTCGATGTTGGGTCAGACCAGATAATTTTCTGGGAAAAGGAGAAGCCCGAACACGCGGCGCAGTCGCTCAAAGACATCATACGCAATACGCTATTCGGGGAGGCTAAGCAAACTGATGATCCTGAAAGTGCCTAAATTCGCTCGGCTCCGCGTACGGGGGCGAGGTTTTTGGGCGTTCCTGTTACTCGCAAACGAGTGACAGGCGGGCTCTAGGCGCAGGCGCCCGAAGCCGCTTCGCGTCTTCGCGCACACGGGTAACGATCCCTAACGCGTTATCTCCGGTCATGCCCTCGCCCCAACGCGCTCGCGCCCGTTGCCGGCGGCCTCTTCATGACGATAAAGCCCGCGACCTCCAGGTGCTTCGCGAGGCGTTCGGCGACGATCCGCGCCATGATCTCGCCCGCGTCATGCTTCCTGCGCCGGCCGTCGAAGCGCAGCGCGAACGCGAGGGCGTCGGCGAGGTCTTCGGGCGTCGCGGGCGTGAGGCGATCGGGCGCGTCGGTCATGGGGGCGACCGTAGCGCGGAGAGGGGAACAAGACAAGAACGGGATGCGGCCATTCGAGCGCGTCCCGATCGCGCCGCGGAGGCAAAGGCGACGAGGTCCGGCTAAGTGGCCACGGCTTGCAAATAACGGTCATCGGCTTCGAGTCGGGCGACGTCTTGTGCGAACGGACCGAAGGCGGGCGTAATCACCGCCTCCAGCAATTCCGGCGAAACGGTCAACACGCCGCTTTTGACGGCGTTTGACCATTCGCACAGGACGCCGGCGGCGGACACGCTCTTGACGGTCATCTGCATGCGAAGCGGTCCCCTCAACCTGACATTGTCCCCAGGTTTGAACACCCCAGTCTTCCCCTCGGCAAGTTTCCGCCCGCGTGAAAGCTCCACACGCGGGCGCCTCGCGAACGTAACTTCGCCTTCGATGGCGGGCCACCCTCGGAAACTACGCATGACCCTGCGCATGCGCCGCGCTTCTCAGGGCGCGAGGCCGGATGGACGAGGGGCGCTTCGTCGAGGCCGGCGGGCGGGGCTCTGCGCCGATCGACAGACGAAAAAGCCCCGGCGGCGAGGCCGGCGGGCGGGGCGCCGCCGCTACGCCTCAACGCCCTCGCGGGCGGACAAGCGGGAGGTCCGCTTCGCGCCTTGGTTTCCGTGCGTGCGCGCTTGAAGGCGATGGCGCGGAGCGCGTGAGCTGCGACATTTTCGCGCACGGCCGCCTCGCCTTAGCATTTGACCGATCGGGCTAAGTCTAACGCAAAGCGGCGACGGCATGGTGCGCGAGACGACGAGATCGGCGCTAGCGGTCCCCAAAGGAAATGTCTGCCCGATTTGTCAGCGAGCCGACAGGCGCCTCTCCCTGTTCCAGACGCCTCGTCTCCGATCTCGTCGTCCCCAATCTCCCTTTGGCAAGCGCTCGGGGGCCAACGCGGTTTTCGCCAAGCCGCGGGCCTCGAGGGCGGGGGCGACGGCGCGGCAGGTCGCCGCGGCGATTTTCGCCGCCGCGACCGATGGCGCGGACCAGATCCGCTACATCGGCGCGGAAGAGATCAAGCCGCTGGTCGCCGCGCGCCGCGAAACATCGGAGGCGGAGCACGTCGCGCTCATGCGCGGCCGCACAAGCGCGCGGGCCTGCCGCGGCGCGCCGACGAAGGAAGCGACGGCCAGGCGAATGCATCCAGCGGGCGCTGAGCGTGATTCGCATAATGTATATTATGGAACTAAAATAGCCGGCGACGCGACGATTCTCCAGGGCTCGCGGGGTCGTGCATAATCTTGCTTTTTCCGCGCGTTAGCAAAGCCTCTTCATAGCGGCGTCAAAGGCGCGTCAGGGCGACCCCTTCGTCCAGCTCGCGACAGTCTCGTCGATCCAGCGCGCCGCGGCGGCGACGCTGGGCGCGCGGGCGCGATCGGCATGGACAAGGCGAAAGATCGGCCGCGTGGCGACGGCGTCGTCGGCGAAGACGAAACGCGGATCGCGGCGCGCCCAGACCTCCGGCAGCATGAGTTCGGCGCCGAGCGCGACCGCCGCCTCGATGAGGACGTCGAGCCGGTCGGCGCGCGCCAGCGCGCGCGCGTCCGGCCGCAGGCGATCGAGCAGCCGCATTTCCGGAAGATGGTCCAATGCGTCGCTGTAGCGGACGATCGGCGCCGCCGCGCCGTTCGCCGCGCCGACGGCGCGGCACAAGCGAAACCGCGCTTCGCCGATCTTTCGCATCAGCGCGCGATCGTCCCCGCTGCGCCCGAGCCGGATGGCGATGTCCGCCTCGCGGCGATCGAAGCGCGCGAGCCGATCGTCGGCGTGGAGCGCCAGCGCGACACCGGGATGAGCGCGCGTGAACGCGCCGATCGCCGGGGCGACGATCTGCGCCAGCACGAAGCCGACGCTGGCGATGCGCACCAGGCCTTGCGCCTCCGCTTCCGATCGGCGCATCGCGGCGAGCGCGACCGTCGCGTCCTCGTCCATCGCTTGCAAACGGTCAAGAACGGCGCCGAGCGCCGGGGTGGGCGCGAGACGGCCCCCGACGCGGTCGAAAAGCGTGACGCCGAGACGGCGCTCGAGGGCGGCCAGCCGGCGCGCGGCCGTCGTCTGGTCGACATGAAGGGCGCGCGCCGCCCCGCTCAGGGTTCCCGCGCCCGCGATCCGCTGGGCGAGTTCGAGGTCGGCCCAGCCTCCCTCTGCGTTCACGCAGGACTCCCTCGGATTATCTCGGATTGTGCAGCGTCGGCGCAGAGCGTCATAACCGGGCTCGCCCACGTCACACAAGGAGATTTTCCGTGGATCGTCCGAAGACCCTTTTCGCCCTCGCCAATCGCGAGCCGCGCCCGCCCCGGCTCGGCGAAGCGACGTTGATCCTGATCGACTATCAGAACGACTATCTCGAGGGACCGATGGCGCTGACCGGCGCCGAACCGGCCATCGCTCAGGCCGAGCGGCTGTTGCGGGCGACGCGCCAGGCGGGCGGGCGCGTCGTCCACGTCGCCCACAAGGGCGAGCTCGGCGGCCTATTCGATCGGTCGCAGGCGGGCGGCGCCATCGTCGACGCCTTGGCCCCCGTCGTCGGCGAGGCCGTCGTGGAAAAGCCGCGGGCCAACGCATTCTCCGGGACGGACCTTGCCGAGCGGGCCGGGCCGCCCGGCGCGGCGCTCATCTTCGCCGGCTTCATGACCCACAATTGCGTTTCGTCGAGCGTGCGCGCGGGCCGGGATCTGGGCTACGCGATGACGGTCGCAGCCGACGCCTGCGCGACCCGCGACCTGCCCCGCCCCGGCGGCGTGGTCAGCGCTCAGGATCTCCACCTGGCCGAACTGGCCGCCCTCGCCGACGCCCACGCCTGCGTTTGCGACGTGGCTGCGCTGATCGAGTGGGGACAGTCCGACGACTGGCGCCCGTGACGGCGCTTGGCGGCGCCGCGCGAGACCTCGGCTTACTTGTTGCAGTCGCTCATCACCACCTTGCACTGGCCGGAATTGGCGTTCTGGCAGGCCTGCATGGCGCCGAGCTCCGAGGCGGCGCGCGAGCCGCGCGTCGCCGCGCCCCAACCCGTCGGATTCGGCGCGGTCGCCAGCGCCCCGCATTGGCCCGGGCCGATCTCGATGACGATCTTGCAGCGGCCCGTGGCGCATTCACTGAGCGCTCGGCCGTTGGCCGCCGCCACCGAGGCGTAGTGCCAGCTATCCCCCCACCTGCCCGTCCCGCCGTCGTAGGCGATGGCGCCGTATTCGGCGGCGGAGGCCACGGTCGCGTAGGATGCGAAAACTCCGAAGCTGGCGAGGCCAGCGGCAATCAATAGCGAACGGCGCATTGGTTTGATCCCCCCGAGTGTCACAGGCCAAAACGTTGATGCGGTCTTGGCGCATTCCTTGATAGTGTCATATCGCGATCAACGCAACGTCCCAGCACGACGCCAAGGAGCGCGCCCCTTCCGTTCGAACGGAGCGGTCGAGGCTCAAGCGCGGCTCGCCCGCAAGAACCTTCAAAATCCCTCGATGCGCATGCCGTCATAGGCGGGAACGACGCCAGCCGGCAGGCGCGCGCGCAGCGTTTCGTAATCGAGATCGGTGTGCAGATTGGTGAGGACGGCGCGGCGCGGACGCAGCCGCTCGATCCACGCCAGCGCCTCCTCCAAGCTGAAATGCGAGGGATGCGGCTTGTAGCGCAACGCATCGACGACCCACACCTCGAGGCCCTCGAGAAAGCGTCGGCTCGCCTCCGGAATCCCATTCAGATCGGACGTGTAGGCGAGGGCGCCGACGCGAAAGCCGAGCGCGGCGATGTCGCCGTGATCGAGTTCGAAGGGCGTCGCCGCAATCGGGCCGCCCTGCCCTTCGATGACGCTCGGCTCGCCGGCGACCAACCGCTTCTCGTTGACCATCGGCGGGTAGGAGCTTCCGGGCGGCGTCTCGAAAACGTAGGAGAACTTCTTGCGCAGCGCCTTGGACGTGGCCTCGTTGGCGTAGAGGTCGACGCGGCTGCGCATCGCCATGACGATCGGCCTGATGTCGTCGATGCCGTGGGTGTGGTCGGCGTGCTCGTGCGAAATCAGCACCCCGTCGAGACGGGCGACGTCGGCGTCGATCAGCTGCAGCCGCAAGTCGGGGCCGGCGTCGATCAGCGCTAGCGTTCGTCCCGCCGGCGTTTCACGCGCGATCAGCGCCGCGCACCGCCGGCGACGATTGCGCGGGTGGTTGGGATCGCAGGCGCCCCAGCCTTGCGCGACGCGAGGCACGCCGGCCGACGATCCGCACCCCAGTATCGTCAGCGACAGGCTCATGGGCCGTCTTCCGCGCCGACCGCCATTTTGGGAAAAAGGCGCAGCGCGTTGGCGCGCGTCGCGCGCGCCAGCGCGGCTTCGTCGACTTGCTTGAGGTCGGCCAGAACGCGCGCCGTCTCGACGACGAAAGCCGGCTCGTTGCGTCGGCCGCGATGGGGAACGGGCGCGAGAAACGGCGCGTCGGTCTCGACCAGCAGGCGGTCGAGCGGAACCTCGCGCGCCAGCGCGCGCAACGCCCCGGAATTCTTGAACGTCAGCACGCCGGAGAAGGAAACGAACAGGCCGAGCGCCAGTCCGGTCTCGGCGAGCGCGCGCGAGGAGGTGAAACAATGCAGAACCGCGTTGAACCTCCCCTTGGCCATCTCCTCGCGCAGGATCGCCGCTACGTCGTCGTCGGCCTCGCGCGCGTGGATGACGAGCGGCAGCTCGAGTTCGCGCGCCAGCGCGATCTGGGCGCAGAAGACCTTTTTGGCGACGTCGGCCGGCGCGTAATTGTAGTGATAGTCGAGGCCCGCCTCGCCGATGCCCACGCACTTGGGATGGGCGGCGAAGGCGCGGATCGCCCCCGCGTCGGTCTCCGCCTCTTGCGCCGCCTGATGGGGATGGGTGCCGATGGTGAAATAGACGGGATCGAAGCGCTCGGCGATTGCGGCGATTTGCGCGCCCCGGGCGACGCGCGTCGAGATCGTCACCATGCGCTCGACGCCCGCGGCTGTCGCGCGCGCCACCACGCCCTCGATCTCGTCGGCGAAGTCGGGAAAGTCGAGATGGCAATGGCTGTCGATGAGACGCATCAGCGCGCGCTCCCGCGCCCCCGCTCCCGTGCGCGGGAGAAGGGATCGCGCGCCGGCATTTCCATCGCGCGCCTCATTTGCCCGCCGCTTCCGGCTCGACATAGCGCGGGAAAATGGACACCGGCGCGGGCAACCGTCTTCCCGCGAGCAGGCGTCTTGGCGCGTCTTTGCCTGGCTCGAAGCTGCCGATTCCTTGGCCATCCCGAGGGTCGAGCGAGGCGAACGCGCGCTCGTCGGGGGCCACGGCCAGCAAGTCGAGGAGTTTGCCCATCGCCGCCGGCATGACCGGTTGCAGCAATGTGCCCACGACCCGCAGCGCCTCGACCGTGACATAGAGGACGGTTCGCATGCGGTTCGGATCGGTCTTGGCGAGTTTCCAGGGCTCGTTGGCGGCAAAGTACCGGTTGGTCCGCGCGATGACGTCGAAGACCGCGGCGAGATACTGATGAATCGCGTAACTCGCCATGTGCTCGCGCGCGCCGCCGACCAAGGAATCGATCTGCGCCATCAAGTCGCGGGAGTCCTGCGTGATGACGAAATCATCGTCCGGCACGAGGCCGGCGCAGTTCCTGGCGATCATCGACAGCGAGCGCTGCGCGAGATTGCCGAGGTCGTTGGCGAGGTCGGCGTTGATGCGCTGGACGATCGCTTCGTGCGAATAGTTGCCGTCCTGACCGAAGGGCACTTCGCGCAGGAAGAAGTAACGCAGCGGGTCGAGACCATAGTCGGCGATCAGCGTCGCCGGATTGACGACGTTGCCGGTCGACTTCGACATCTTCTCGCCGCGGTTGAAGAGAAAGCCGTGGACGACGATCTGCCGCGGCAGTTCCTGGCCGGCCGACATCAGGAAGGCCGGCCAATAGATGGCGTGGAAGCGGGTGATGTCCTTGCCGATCACGTGCGCGTCGGCCGGCCAGAATTTCCACCGCGGGCCGCCGTCGGGGAAGCCGGCGGCGGTGATGTAATTGGTCAGCGCGTCGACCCAGACGTACATGACGTGACGGGGATCGTCGGGAACCGGAACGCCCCAGTCGAAATTGGTGCGGCTGATCGAGACGTCCGCCAGCCCGCGGCGGACGAAGGCGACGATTTCGTTGCGGTAGGCTTCCGGCGTAATGAATTCGGGGTGGGCTTCGTAGTGCGCCAAGAGCTTGTCGGCGTAGGCCGAAAGCTTGAAGAAATAGCTCTCCTCCTCGACCCATTGCGCCGGCGCGCCGCTCGGGGCGAGCTTTTCGCCGTGCGGCCCGTCGACGAGTTCGCCGTCGTCGAAATAGGCCTCGTCGCGCACCGAGTACCAGCCGGCGTATTTCGACAAATAGATGTCGCCGTTGGCCTTCATCCGCTCCCAGATCGCCTGAACCGACCGCTTGTGTCTTTCTTGCGTCGTGCGCACGATGTCGTCGGCGCGCGCGTTCAGCGCCTCGCCCATCGCCTCGAATTGGGCCGCGATCCCATCGACAAAGGTTTGCGGCGTCACGCCCTCGCGCGCCGCGGTTTGCTGCACCTTCAGACCGTATTCGTCCATGCCGGTGACGAACAAAGTCTCGCGGCCGTCGAGGCGCATGAAGCGCTGGATGGCGTCGGTGGCGATGCGCTCGTAGGCGTGGCCGATATGCGGCGCGCCGTTGGCGTAGGGAATGGCGGTGGTGATGTAAAAGTGTCGGTTCGGGCTCATGCCCGCCGTCCTAAAGGATTTTTCGCGGCTTGAAAATGCGCCGCGCCAGCGTTTGGCTCGCCCCTATAGGAACCGCGCGCGCGCGGCGAATTCCTCGAAGACCGCGAGCACATGCAACCTGCGGTCGAGATTGAGCGCCTCGGCCTCGCGCGTCGCGACGCGCAGTTCGTCCCATAGCGTCGTCAAGGCGCGGCGCGCGGCGGGCGAGGCGTCAGCCCGCGCCCGCGCCGCGAGCCAGTCGAGGAGCGCCGCGGTCAGCGCCTCGAACGCCTCGCCGGCGGCGCGGCCGCTCACCGCCTCCGCGAGCTGGTCGACCGCGCGCGGGTCGACGTCGGGCAATTGGGCGATCGCAGCGTCGATCAAGGCGCCGGCGCCGTCGGCTTCGGGATCGAGCCGCCGCAAGACCTCGCGCACCGAGCCGTCGGCGCGTCCGGCGACGGCGGCGCGCGCCTCGGGGTCCGTGGCGTCCCAGGGCGCGCCGAGGCCGCCGACGACCTCGGCGATCTCCGCCGGCGAGAGCCGCTCCAGCAATAGTCGCCGGCAGCGCGACCGAATGGTCGCCAGCACCTGCCCCGGCCGATGCGCCACGATGAGGATGAGCGAGCGCGGCGGCGGCTCCTCGATGATCTTCAACAGACTGTTCGCGCCGCTGCGGTTGAGATCGTCGGCGCTGTCGACGATGGCGATGCGCCATCCGCCGAAAGCCGCCGACATGTGGAACAGCTGCAGGCCCAACCGAATTTCGCCGACGCCGATCTCGGTGAAGAAGGCCTTCGACTTGGGATTCCATCCCCGGCGCAGCAGGGCGAAATCGGGATGGGCCAGCGCCGCCAGTTGTCGCGCCGCAGGATGATCGGCGGCGACCGCCAAATTCGTCGCGGCGCGCACGGCGGGCGCGTTCGGGTCCGGGTTCGCAAGCACGAAGCGGGCGAACCGCCAAGCCAGCGTCGCCTTGCCGACGCCCTCGCGCCCGCCGATCAGCCAAGCGTGAGCAAGGCGGCCATCGCGATAGGCGGCGAGCATCTCGGCCTCCGCGGCGGCGTGACCGATCAGCCGCGTCGCCAGCCGCGGATGCGGGGCGCCCGCGAGGGCGTCGCTCTCGGGCGGCGCGTCCGACGGGGCTCTGCTCATCGCGTCTTCGCATCCCGGTTCAGCGCGTCGGCCAGCCGCGCGCTGACCACGCCCCAGACCGCCTGCGCGACCTCGTCCTCCCCGGCGGAGGCGTCGACGACCGCGCAGCGCTCCGGCTCGGCGCGCGCGATCGCCAGGAACGCCTGGCGCAGCGTTTCGTGGAAGGCGAGGGTCTCGCCTTCGAACCGGTCCGCCGCTTCGCCGGGACCGCGCCGCGCCGCGGCGCGGGCGAGGCCCTCGACGACCGGCAGGTCGAGGATCAATGTCAAATCGGGCCGCCAGTCGCCGACCGCGATGCGCTCGAGGCTGGCGAGCATGTCTGGGTCCAATTGGCCGGCCGCACCTTGGTAAGCGCGGGTCGAATCGGCGAAGCGGTCGCAAACCACCCAGTCGCCGCGCCGCAGCGCCGGCGCGATGGTCGCATCGATGTGGTCGATGCGCGCGGCGCTGAACAACAGCGCTTCGCCCGCCGCGCCGAACCGCGCCGCGGCGCCGGACAAAATGATTTCGCGCAACGCCTCGGCGTCGGGAGAGCCGCCTGGCTCGCGGGTGAGCACGACGGCGAAGCCGGAGGCGCGCAGGCGCTCCGCCAGCCGGCGGGCCTGGACCGACTTGCCGGCGCCCTCCCCGCCTTCCAGCGTGATGAACCGGCCCGGCGCCGGCGCGCGCGACATCAGTTTCTCGTAAAGGCGCGGTCGAAGGCGCTGCGGATGAGGTTCGTCGCCAATTCGATCCCGGCGTCGAAGGCCCGCTTGCTCAAGCCGCCGAGCGGAACGGCGGCCTTGGTCTTCAGCGGCAAGTCGAGCGCCAGAGTCTGGTCCGCGCCAGACTCTGAGGCGAGCGACCTCGACGCCCGCGGCGACCGGCGCGACCAGCGGGCCGATATAGACGACCTTGGCGGTCAGCCGTTCTTGTGAGCCGCGCGGGAGAAAAATCTTCGCCGGCCGATCGCAGGTCAAGGGGACTTCGCTCTGCGCGCCGCCATAGACTGACGCCGTTCCGACGGTTTCGCCGGGCTGGAACAAGTCCCTCGGGTCGAACGAACGAAAGCCCCAGTCGAAGAGCTTGCGCGCTTCCTCGGCGCGGTCGGCCGCGGTCTTGAGGCCGTTGACGACGAGGATCAGCCGCTGGCCGTTCTGCGCCGCCGAACCGACCAAGCCATAGCCGCTCTCGGGGCTATCGCCGGCCATCAAGCCGTCGGCGCCGAGGTCCATGTTGAGCAGCGGATCGCGGTTGAGCTGGCGGATCTTGTTCCAGGTGAACTCCTTCTCGCTGAAATAATGATAGTCGTCGGGATAATCGCGGATGATGTGGGCGGCAAGCAGCGCCATGTCGCGCGCCGTGACGTGTTGCCTCGGGTCGCTCACCCCCCGCGCGTTGGCGAAGGTCGAATGCGTCATGCCGAGTTCGCCGGCGCGCTTGTTCATCAGATCGGCGAAACTCTCCTCCGTACCGGAAATTCCCTCCGCCAGCGTGAGCGCGGCGTCGTTGCCGGAGTGAACGATGAGGCCCTGCAGGAGGTCGTCGATGCGCACGTCGCTATGAATGTCGAGAAATGTCGCCGGTCCGTGCGCATGCGCCCCGCCGGTGCGCCAAGCGTGTTCCGAAACCTGGAACTTGTCGTCGAGATGAAGGCGCCCTTCCGCGAGCTGGTGGAACACGATCTCCGCGGTCAAGAGCTTGACGGTTGCGGCCGGCGTCATCGGTTCGTCGGCGCCTTTCTCGAACAGCACCGCGCCGCTCTCGAAGTCGACAAGCTCGGCGAAGGGCGCGCTGGTCTGGAAGCTTTGCGCGCGCCCAGGCAAGACGGACAGGACGAAACACAACAACGTCGCGGACAACGCCAGGGCGAAGCGGTGAGCAAACACGGCCGATCCTCGTCGGCGCAGCGAAAGAGGCGCGCGCGCCCCGTTCTTGCATCGCATTTGACGACAAATCAACGACCGCGCGGCGCTTGCTCGTCTCGCCTAGGGATCGTTGGCGAGGGTCGCTGCGGATCGCGGCGCTTGGCCTTGCTCGATCAGCCTCGCGAAGGGGTCAAGGCGCTTGAGGCGAGCCGTCGCGCTGTCGCTCTGGGCGAAGTAGAGGACGCGATCGCCGGCTAGGGCCTGTCGAACGGGCCGGCGAGGCGGAAGCGCAGGCGCCGCGGCGACCGGCCCGATCGTGCGGGCGATGGCGCCAAGGTCGAACGGCCGCGGCGGCGGCGGCGGGGCCTTCAGCAATTTGGGATTGGGCGCGGCGGCGGCGAGCGCCGGTTCGGCGGGGGGCTCAGGCGCGGCGGCCGGCCGCGGCGCGACGGGCTTGAACAGGTTCGGCAGGAACGGGGGCGGCGCCTGCGAGGCGACCATCACCGGCGCACCGCTCGGCGAGCCGTTGATCGTGGCCGCCTCGCCGTTGGTGCGCAGGCTTGCGAGCAGCGTCGAATCGTCCGACCCTTCCAGCGGAGCGGGCCCGACATATTCGACTTTCACCCTCGCCGTGCCCGCGCCCTTGAAGTCGAGCACGTCGGCCACGCGCGAGGACACGTCCATGACGCGCCCGCCGCTGTAAGGGCCGCGATCGTTGACGCGCACGATGATCGAATAGCCGTTGGCGAGGTTGGTGACCCGGGCGTAGCTCGGCAGCGGCATGGTTGGATGCGCCGCAGTGAACGAGCGCATGTCGTAGACTTCGCCGTTGGCGGTGCGCCGGCCATGGAACGCGTCGCCGTACCAGGAGGCCAAGCCGACGGCGGCGTAGTGCGAATTTTCGCTGGGGTAATAGGTGCGCCCGGCGATCGTATAGGGATGGCCGACGAGGTATTGGCCGCCGCCGTGCGGCACCGGCTGGCCGTCCTCGACCACCCGCGGGCTGGCGGGCCCATATTTGGATTGAGAAAAGTACTCGTTGCCGTGGCGGGCGGAGGGGGACGGCGCTTGCGCGCAGGCGGCGAGCGACCCCGCCACGATCGCCAACGCGCCGGCGCTGCGCCAGGTCCGGAAACCCGCTTTGACGCCAAACATCCGGGCCGCGACAATCATCGAATCAAACTCGCCACGGCTACGCCACAAAAACGCGCCCGCCCCGCGCCCAAACGGCCGCCTTCGCGGGAGCTCCAACCAACAAACATTCCAATCTTCACCTTGTTCCGACTTCCTTGCCAAAGACCTAACGCGATTGCCGGCATTGCGCGAAATCAATAGACGCAATTACAGGCTCGCCGCCAGCTCCCGACGACGTTCAACGCCAATGTTCGCTCAGCCAAGTCACCGGGCGCACGCTCTTATAGGCTCTCTTATACCAAGGCGCCGGCCATTTCCCCTCCGCCGCCTCGTGCGGCCGCGGATGGCCGGTGAAGACTACGATCCGGGCGCCCGGAGGGATCGCCACATTCTTCCAATAATTAAGTGGAAAATGCGGCATCATCGTGGCCTTGAAGCTCGGACACCATGGGCTCGGCCAAAAAACCAGCGGCAAGCCGGATTCGCGCGTCAGGTATTCCTGCTCGTTCGAATAAAGCCGACGCTTTTCCAGCGGAGCGGCCTCGAAATCGTCGACCAGGTGCGGAGCGCCGCCGGCGGGAAGGCGCATGACCGAGGAGTTGCCGCTGTCTTTCGATCCCCAATCGCGGATGATGGCGAGCTTGCCGGGATCGACATCGAAGAACGCGTCGAGCGACCCGACAATCACCACGTCGAGGTCGAGAAACAACAGATCGCCGGCGACGCCGATGTCGCGGGACCATAGCGCCAGCTTGCGCCACGGGCTGCCGCCCAGGCCGGTCGCCGGCAGCTTGATCGGCGGGATCGGCCTTGCTTCGACGCCGTCGTCCAGGCCGGCGGGATCGTCGGTGAAGGCGATGAAGCGCGTCGGTCTCGCCACATTGCGCATGACGCCGCGATAAAGGCGGTTGACGTAGTCGACGGGAAACCGCGTTCCCCAGCGCAGGCAAGCGACGGTTTGCAGATCGGGCTCCTCGATGGGGCTGGCGACTCCGGCAGGGCTCGAACCTGCGACCTGCCGCTTAGAAGGCGGCTGCTCTATCCAGCTGAGCTACGGAGCCTGCGCCTCGTTTGGCCTCGCGTCAATGCGACCAGGGCACGACGCGGTTCGGCCGAAAGTTGTCGGAATAAGACACCGTCTTGCGCTGGGGACGCTTCGGCTCCTCGAGGCGATAGTCCACGCCGTTGCGCGTGGCGTAGGCGATCGCCTCCTCCTTGCTGTCGAAGCGCAGCCTCACCTGCGATTTCATGTCGGCCGAGCTCGTCCAGCCCATCAGCGGTTCGACGCGTCGCGGCGATTCCGGTTCGTATTCCAGAATCCACTTGTCTTTCGACTGGCCCGACTGCATCGCGTTGCGGGCGGGGAGATAGATGCGTGCGGTCATGTTGCGTTCGCGCGTCCTTTAGATTGCCCAGCCACTGACTGAGTTCGCGGGTGTAGTATTCCTGCCAACTCATTGAAATATCGGGCGGCACTCCGTTTTGAACCCAAACGTTGCCGCGAGGACCATATATTTCATTGCGGTGGTTCTGACAACACGAGACCTTCCGGAGAACGGTGCGCTTTCACGTGCTCCCCTAGTTGTTCCTCGGTTGTCGATGGCCGATACCCAGGTATGGCCGACGACGCCAACGTGCTGGGACTGCACGGGCCGCGGCTAATGAAGGTCCCGACGCTCGTACCCCTCTGTCGGGTGAGACAGCCGGCCTCGGACTTATGCGAGTGCGTGCAGGTGGGCCGCATCAATTGTGCCGCCTCTAAATTGAACGCACCTGTGCGGTAGGCGAATCGCGATTGGCAGTTTACGAAAAAGGAATAGATTGGGCATCTCGGGAGAATCAAATGCTGGCGCGTGTTGAGAATGGGCCGTCTCCGTCAGACGACCTCCTGGAATTTGCCGGCAACCGCCGATTTGCGACCATTCTCGCGGATCCGCCCTGGCAATTTGTAAACCGGACCGGAAAAATTGCGCCGGAGCACAACCGATTGTCACGTTATGGGACTATGGGGCTTTCGGAAATAAAGAAATTGCCGATTTCCAAGATCGCGGCGCCAACTTGCCATCTGTATCTGTGGGTCCCGAATGCACTTTTACCTGAAGGCATCGAGACATTGCGTGAGTGGGGATTTACTTATAAGTCCAACATTGTTTGGCATAAGGTGCGTAAAGACGGTGGGTCTGACGGTCGTGGCGTGGGCTTTTATTTTCGCAACGTGACCGAGATGATTCTGTTCGGCGTAAGAGGTAAGAACGCTCGGACTTTGGCGCCAGGTCGGTCACAGGTCAATTATATCTCGTCGCGCAAGCGTGAACATTCGAGAAAACCGGACGAGCAATATCCACTTATTGAATCGTGCTCGCCCGGACCATATCTTGAGATCTTTGGCCGAGGAGTGCGTTCGAGGTGGTCAACCTGGGGAAATCAGGCGACCGAGGAGTACGAGCCGACTTGGGATACGTACGGACACAATTCGATGTCGGCACGCCGCGCAAACGCCGAGCGATAGGGTGACGTCGAGTTCCGCAATAAAGGCGTAGCGTTGTCGAGACGGAGATGGATTATGTAGCATGGCAGCAAACGGCGAGGAGATTTGGCTCCCCGGGAGCTTTACAAAGAACTTCAGTTGGGGTCAGCGTCAGCGCGGCTTGATCGAGCTCCACAAAGTAATCAGATTGGGGTTCGCCAACGAAGTAAGCGACGTGCCACGGCAACTCTTCCGAGAGCGAGTCAAGGACGCCGAGCGACCTGATTTTATTCCTCTTAATTTCTTCCTATTTAACAAACCTGTAGGCACGGTTGATTACATCGTGGCAGATGAACTGGTGTTTCAAGCCATCAACAGCGAACACTCTCCAAGATTCGACAAGCTCGCGTTGTTCGCCTTTAATTTTAGCTTTGCTGGAAAATGGTCGCATTCGACGCTCGACCAACGCCGCCCGGCCCTTTGGGCCAACGCGTATGTCAGAGAGCGAATAGCTGGTCAGCTCGATTGGAATGCGAGGTCGGCCGACGCGAACGACATCGAGCGATTCGTTGCTGGGGATCCCCGTTATCGAGGCAAGACGTCCCGCAAGCTCGCAACAAACCTCAACTACCTATATTCAATCGGCGACCTCGCTGGCTTTCCGGCAAAGAGGATCGAGCGCTGGTGGGTTGACGCCTTGTTTCTGGCCCTGGATCGTCTCATTGAAGATCGGGCCTTAGATCGTATCGGTACGTTTGAGTCTGATTACAGCAAACTTCTTTCTCGATTTCATTTCCTTACGCTTACTGGCGGTCTTAGTCTGGAGAAAGAACTTGCAGTAAAACATTTGATTTCGCTTTATATTGCCTGCGGAGGTCGACAGCGCTTTTCATACGAAAATGTATGGGAGCGTACCGAAGCGGTGGTCGGAGATGTGCAGCGGTTCCTGGCCAACGATCCGCGTCCGCGGGGCGCAGTTCATCCTACGAATCCGCGTGTCCTCAAATCTATTCCCTGGGCGTGTGCAATGTTGGCAAACTACGCGGGCTTCGAGGTTCTTACTCCGGACGAATTGGAGGCATTTGATCTTGACGATTTTGTCCGAAAGGGAACTCGCAGGGCACTCGAGGAACTTAGAAAGCGCGGCATTCGCCCGACAATGACAGCGGAAGAATTGATGAGGATTACTCGAGAAAAATGAGCACTTTTCTGGACACAAACGTCGTAGTTGCGCTCCTGGACCCTAAACACCAATATCATCGGTGGTCGGTCGAAGAGCTCAATAAACGCAAACTCGAAGGTCCTGCCATTGTGTGCGATATTGTATATTGCGAGCTTTCTGTTGGTATGAAAAGCAAATCGGACACAGATGAGGCAATTCGACTTTTAGGTCTTGAGAGAATTCGGCACAGCGACGCGGCCTTGTACAGAGCCGGTGAGGTATTCAAGATTTACAAAAGTGCCAAGAAAGGCCCGAAGCTGGGAGTTTTACCGGACTTCCTTATCGGCGCGCTTGCAGAAATCGAAAAAGTGCCTCTCCTGACTGCAAATCCCAAAGACTTCGTCAATTATTTTCCCGCGATGAAAATAATTCATCCGACAGATCGTCCCGCTGCATGATGTGCACCGCGCAGATCACACGCTCGGATTCCGGTTTAAGGCAAGTTGCCGACGACTGACGGATAAGAGTGTAACGATATCATCGTATTAGCTGGTCGGGGCAGCAGGATTCGAACCTGCGACCTGAAGTACCCAAAACTTCCGCGCTACCGGGCTGCGCTATACCCCGACGTCCGCGTCGTGGCTAACATGGGCGATGGGCGCGGACAAGGGAGACAACGTCAGCCCAGCGACAGCAGACGCGCGCGCGCCGCGTCGAGCGTCTCGGTCACCAGAAAGATGTCGAAGACATCTTGCGCTTTCGCCTTCGCCGCCGCTTGCAACCGGCGGCGCAAGTCGTCGTCCGAACCGACGCGGCGCAATGTCGCCGCGAAGGTCGCGACGTCCTCGGGCTCGACGATTTCTCCCGCCCCGGCCACGACCTCCGCCAGGCCGCCCCGCGCGCTGGCGATCAACGCGCAGCCGTTCGACATGGCCTCGACCGCCGAGCGCGCGAAGGGCTCCTGCCAAAGCGAGGGCACAACCGCGACTTCCGCCCGCGCATAGAGCGCCATCGCCTCGGCGTGCGACACCTGCCCCATCAGCGTGAGCCGACCGGCGAGCGCCTCGCGCGCCGCGGCCACCGCGGCGCGAGGGCCGCTCAAGAGCCCGTCGGGGTCGTCGCCGGCGATCGCCAGGCGCCAACCCGGCAGTTGCGGCGCCGCCAGCGCGAAGGCTTTGACCAGTTCGACCACGCCCTTGACCGGGATCACGCGGCCGACGAAGGCGAAAATCCGTTCCTTCGGCGCCGCGGCGGGATTGGCCGCGACGCCGTTGTAGACCACGATCGTCTTTCCCGTCGCGTCTTCGACGCCCTCCAGGAACTTGGCCCGGATAAACGCGCTGCAGCAATAGACCGCGCCGAGATGGCGCAGCAACTCGCTCCGTTCGGCGACGGTGCGCGCGCCCTCCATCGTCTGGGGGTCGTTCTGCAGGTGCAGCGCCAATTGGATCCCCGGCAGCCGCCGGCGCGCCAAGCCGACCGTGTAGGGCCGGTTCTGGATTTCCAGGACCGCAAAACCCTCCTCCTCGGCGAGGCGGACGACCGCGTCGGCGTAGGCCCGGCGCCCGCGCTTCCACCAGCGCCGCCAGTCGGTCAAGCGCCGGTAGCGCACATCGGGATACTCGCATTCGGCCGCGCCGACGATGGTGATGGAATCGCGGAAACGGCTGTAGTTGGCGAAATCGCGCGAACAGAGCGCGATCGCGCCGGATTTGCGCAGCGCAAAGGTCTCTCGGGAGGGCAGAATGACGCCGATCTTCCCCTGAGGCGTCGTCGGCGCGCTCACCATAGCGCCGTCGGCCAGGAATAGGATTGCGACAGCGGGCGGCGGAACGCGACCTCCTCGATGTAGCGCGCCACCAGGCGCTCGTTGAAGCGCTCATGCGACTTGCGCCAGCCGGCCTCGGCGATGGCGCGCCGCCGCGCATCGTCGCGTTTGAATTTCAACACCGCGTCCCGCATGTCCTCTGGCGCGGAGACAAAGACCATTTCTTTATCGTCTTCAAATAGTTCCATAAGCTGGTTCACTCGAAAGGAGAGTGTGAGCAACCCGCACCCCATGAGCTGCGCGATGCGGTCGGAATTGTAGAGGTAGAGTTCCTCCTCCGGCGCGCGGGTCTTGGCCGTTTCGGCGCGGTCCGAATTGATGTTCAACGCCATGCGCGCGTCGGCGAGGCGGCGGAAATACTCCACGCCAAAGACGGGCGGCCGATCGTCGAAGCCGTGATAGTCGATCGAAGCCTCGCCCGATTTGGCGATCAGCGCAGGCGTCGCGCGGCGCGGATCGCCCGGTTCGTCTCCCGCGGCGTTGGCCGCGAAGAACACGTCGAAAGCCTGGTCGGAGCGTTCGAAGCCGCGGGCCGATTCGATCGAGGCGTCGACCGGATTGGGGATATACGACGAGACGTTCGTCGGGCTTGCAAATCTCGCCAGCGCTTCGCCCGCGGTGGTGACGAAGGTCGCGTCGGCCACGCTCGCCCGATCCCTGAGAAATCTTACGTTGATCGACCGAAACAACGGATCGACGCAGACTTGCGCTACGCGCGGTCGCCCCCCCAAGCGCTTCGCCTCCATGAACGTTTCCGTCGCGATCAGGCTGGAATGCATGAAAACGACGAAATCCGGCTGAAAATTCCGCGCAAATTCGAGGAACTGCCGGTTGGCGCCGCCGCGTCCGGCGCGCGAAGAGCGAAAGATGGTCGCCGTCCGCGCGATGTCGCGGTCGCTGAAGAAGCGCACGAGATGCCCATTGCGCACGAAGCCGTTGGCGAGTTTGTGTTCGACGCTGTAAAACCGTTCGCCGAGATATCGATCGCCGGCGTTGCCGACGAGGAGGACGCGCATGAAGGAGGGCCTCAGCGGAAGACGTTGACGGACGGTCTGACGCGGAGCCAGAGCCGCTGTCGACCTTGTGGCGACTGCCGCGCCGCTTGGCAACATCGATCTCCAAACGCGCGGCGTCGGCAAGGCGAGGCATCGGTCGGCCGGGCGCGGCCGCTGGAATGGCCGCTCAATTTCGCCGCCTTCGCTTGCAATTCGCGCGACGATCGGATTGGTGTGCGTCCCTTGCCTATGCCGAGGCGGAAACTTCGCGGCGGCCAACCGAGGACAGCGGCTCATGCCATCCGCAACATCAGCGCCGGCCGACTCCGATCCGGCCGGCGAACGCGAGACAAGTCGCGTCGCGGCGGAGCCGACGCCGCTGACATTGTTCGCGCTTTGCGTGGTTTTCTTCGCCGCCTTGGCGATCTATTTCGCCGTGGTGGAATCCCCGGGGCGCTTGAATCACGACATGTCGGAAGCCTTCGCCTGGGGACGCGAGTTTCAACTCGGCTACCACCAGCATCCGCCCTTCTGGGCCTGGGTCTGCGGCGCCTGGTTCCTCGTCTTTCCCCACGAGATCTGGGCATTCGGGGTCTTGAGCGCCCTGAACGCCACGCTCGGCCTCTTCGGCGCGTGGTTGCTGATCGGCGACTTCGCCCACGGGCGCAAACGCATGGCGGCGACGGCCTTCCTTCTCATCACGCCTTGCTACACATTCCTCGCCTTCAAGTACGACGCCAATATCATCTTGATCTCGCTTTGGCCCTTCGCCCTGCATTTCTTCATGAGGGCGATCGACGCCGGCAAGCTCTCGGATTCGGCGGCTTTTGGCGTCTTCGCCGGTCTCGCCTTGATGTCGAAATACTATTGCCTGATCCTTCTCGCCTGTTGTTTCCTGGCGGCGCTGGCGCATCCCCGGCGTGGCCGATATTTCGCCTCAGCCTCCCCTTACCTCTCTGCCGTGGTGGCGGCGGCGATTGTCGCGCCGCACCTCTGGTGGTTGTTGACGAACGACGCGCCGCCGGTGCGCTATCTCGCCAAAATGTCCGGCCAGTCCTGGAGCGACATGGCGGGGTTCGTCGGCGAGACTGTGTTCGGGGCGCTGAAGATGAACGTCCTCATGCTGGCGGCCGTCGCCATCCTGTCGCGAACCCGGCCGCGCGAGTGGATCGAATCGTGCCGGCGCCGGTGGAGCGACCCGCGATTTCGGCTGCTCGTCATACTCGCGTTGAGCCCGCTGATCCTGACGTTTCTGTCCGCCTTCGTTCTGCGCACGCGGATCTACGCCGAGATGATCGTGGGCATATTCCCTCTGGCGCCGCTCCTGGCCATGGAGGTTTTCGGCGCGCGCGACAACGATCGGCTTTGGGCGATCGCCTCGCGCCTCGCCGCGGCGGTTGTCGCCGGCGGCGTCGCGCTTTCGCCTGCGATCGCGGCGGCGGCGGTCTATCTTTCCGGCAACGCGATGAACGTCCCGCCCTATCGGGAACTGGCGCTCGCGGCGACGCGGCTGTGGCGCGAACAGACGGGATCGCCGCTCGCCTTCGTGGCGGGCAGCTGGAGTTACGAGCAAGCGACCGCTTTTTACAGCCCGGACCGGCCGCAGGCCTTCATCGCATTCGACTATGCCCATAGTCACTGGGTCACGCCGGCCGCCCTCGCCGAGCGGGGGCTCCTGTCGATCTGCCTCGCCGACGATCGGGCCTGCCTGGATGCGACGGCGAAATTCGCGACGCCGCGATCGAGCAGCGCCGAAATGGCCTTCGCCCATTCCGCCTTGGGCCATGTCGCCAAGACTTTTCGCTACATCGTCACGGTGATCCCGCCCGGCGGGTGACGAAGCGCGGCGGCCGTTCGGCCGCCACGGCGTGGCCGAGACATCGGGATTCGCGATTGTCTTGAAATGGCTCTTCGCGTTTGCTGACGCGAAACGGCAGCGTCGACAGGCCGCCCCCGGGAGCCGCGCAATGCGATTGGAGTTGTAGAGATAAGGGTCTCGGCCGGCGCGCCGGGCGGCCGTCTCGGCGCGGTCGGGACTGACGTTCAGCGCCGTGTGCGCGTCGGCGAGCATCGAACGCGAACCCCGTACGCCGTTTGTATGTGGATTTTCGGACAAGGCCCTCAAGCCGAAGACTGGCCGGCCCCTCGCTTTGGGGCGTTCGGCGTGAAACCGAGTGCGCCAAATTTTGTGGCGCCAGGCGCCGATTCCCCCTAAGAGGCGACCGGCGCGGCCTCCCCCCAGGCGGAGCCCCGTCCCTGGCGTCAAGGGCCGGACGGACGGCCCGCGGGCGGAGGACGCTGGAGTTTTGGATGGCTGCGCGAGAGTCAAGCTGCTTCGTTTTGGGCGGCGGAGGATTCATCGGCACGAACCTTTGCCGCGGACTCGCGGCGTCCGGGCGTCGCGTTCGGGCGTTCGGCCGGCGCTGCCTGTTCCCATCTGACCTCAAGGGGGTGGAATGGCGCCAAGGCGACCTCGACGACGAGGCCGCTGTCGGCGCGGCGATCGAATCCTTCGACGTTGTGTTTCATCTGGTCCACACGACCACGCCTCAGTCGTCCAATCTCAATATTGCGGCCGATATCGAGGACAATGTCGTCTCAACCATTCCCTTGTTGGAGACCTGTCGCCGGCAAGGGGTCAAACGGGTGGTCTTTGCGTCGTCGGGCGGAACCGTTTACGGCAAGGCGCGACAAGTGCCCACGCCCGAAACGGCGCCGACGGAACCAATCTGCGCCTACGGCATCAGCAAACTCGCCATCGAAAAATACCTCGCGCTGTACGAGCATTTGCATGGCCTCGACTTCCGCGTGCTGCGCATCGCCAATCCGTTCGGGCCGTTTCAGCTTGCACTCAAGAACCAAGGCGTGATCGCCGCTTTGATCGCGCGGGCGTTGCGGGGCGAAGCGGTGGAAATCTGGGGCGACGGCTCCGTCGTTCGGGATTTCATTTTTGTGGACGACGTCGTGGATGCGTTTACGGCCGCCATGGCCCATGAGAGCGGCGAGCGCGTCTTCAATATCGGCAGTGGCAAAGGGCGCAGTCTCCTTGACGTCATCGCGGCGATCGAAAATCAACTCGATATGAAATTGAAACTGCAGTGGCGACCCGGGCGGTCGCTGGATGTCCCGGCGTCGGTGGTGGCGATCGAGCGAGCGCGGACCGGTCTGGGTTGGGCGCCGAAGACATCGTTCGCCGACGGCCTTGAACGAACGATCGCATGGGCGAGAGACGCGCTTTCCTACGCCGCGACTATGTCTTGACGGCCGTCGTGCGCGCCGAGGCGATCACGGCCAAGAGCCGTTCTTCCAGCCGGCGCGACTGACCGAACATATCAAAATTCTCGACGGCCGCCTGTCTTGCATTCTCCCCCAGTCGACGGCGCAGCGCAGGGTTGTCGAGAAGACGCCTGAGCGCGTCCGCCAGCGCTTCCGGGGCTTGCTCGGGTATAAGGAATCCAGTGCGCCCGTCCTCGACCGCCTCGCCGATGCCCGCATGGCGGGAGCCGATCACGGGCGTTCCCGCCGCCATCGCCTCGACGACCACCGTCGGCAGCCCCTCCGCGTCCCCGTCCGCCGCCCGTTGGCTGGGCGCGCAAAGAGCCAGCGCGCCACGCATCCAACGGCGGAGTTCGTCGTTGGGCATCCATGGCAGGAATTCCACATTCTTGAGGACCGCGGCCGAGCGTCGGAGCTGCCCTTCCAATGGCCCGTCCCCCACCAGCACGAGACGCAGGTTTCGGCCCTCGCTTTGGAGAAGCCGTACCGCTTCGATCAATGTCGGCGCCCCCTTCTTCTCGACGAAGCGCGCCGCAAACAATACGTAGCCGCCAGCGGCTTCGTCATAGCCTCCGTATTCGCTGTCGATATTGACCCCCGAGCGCTGCACGACCAGCTTTTCGGCGGGAAATCCGCGCGCCATCAATTGGTCCCTGATGAACGTCGAAACGCAGAGAAACAGGACCGCCCGATCCTGCAAGGCGCTGAGCCGGCGTTGGAAAACGGTCGCCGGAAAGCGCTTGCGATAATGTTTGTGCTTCGTCGCGTCAGCGCCGTAGAAGCTGACGACAAGAGGAAGATTGAGCGCCTGTGCGATCGGCAAAGCCAGCGCCCCGCCGCGACCGAAGTGCGCATGCACGAGTTTGGGTCGCCAGGCCCGCAAATCGGGAACCGGGGGCAGAGCGCCGACGTGCTTGAACAGTTCGCGGTCGACAGCGCCCAATAGTCCCTTGCGTCCCAAGAATACTGACGGGCCGCCGATCTCCGCCAAGCCGTCATCGGGCCGGCGTCCAACCCATAAGGGGCTGAGCCGCTCGAAACCGACATACAAACGTCGCAGGAAATGCAATTCGGAGCGCGGAACCAGACGATCCCTGTATGCGAGAATGGTCTCGCGGCCCTCAGGCTCCGCAGGCGAATCAGGCGGCATCTACACGTCCATTGGATCCCGAGCGGAACATGCGGCAGATGTAGGCCCTAAGCGCGGGCTGAACAAGTTTTGGCGCGCGTGCGGCCGTCGCCATTGCGGCGGCGTGACGTTCGACGACTTGCCGCGCCGCCGACGGGCGGCGGCCTTCGCGCGAAAATATCGGTCATGGCGCTCGCCCCCGCCCGCTCACCCCCGCCGTCCGCGAGCGCGCCGAGCCTCAAGCGCGGGAAAATCGCGCGCATCGTTCTGCGGCCATCGTCAGAGCGGCCTTGACCCGAGCTTGGGCGTCTTGCCGGTCGCCCGACGCCCGCGTGACAAGGCGCGCGCGCGTGGTAGAACGGAAAGACCGTTCTCGGGGCTCGTCAGCGTCGCCAACGGTCGCGACCGTCGAAGCGCCGCGGGACTCGGCCCAGGAGAGGACTTCTCGACGATGAAAGTGACCGTCGACATCGACTGTACGCCGCTTGAAGCGCGGCAATTCCTAGGCCTTCCCGACGTTCAGCCGATGCAGGCGGCCGTGCTCGCCGAAGTCGAGAAGAGGATGTTGGCCGAAGCGGCGAAATTCTCGCCCGAGGGCTTCATGCGCGCCTGGTTTTCCGAGGGGCACCAGAGCGCCGAGTGGTTGCGCGAAATCTTCAAGGGCCTCTACGCCCAGGCGAACGCCGCTCCGCCGGCGGGGCGCTCCGCGGCGCCGGACTGACGGCGGTTGCCTCCGATCGCGGCTGCGCCGGCATGGCCTCGACCCCTCATCTCTCCGGCAGGTTCAGCCGGATGTGCAGCTCGCGCAATTGCTTCGGCGTCGCGGGCGAGGGCGCGCCCATCATGAGGTCCTCGGCGCGCTGGTTCATCGGGAACAGCACGACCTCGCGCAGGTTCTCCTCGCCCGCCAGCAGCATGACGATGCGGTCGACGCCCGGCGCGATGCCGCCGTGCGGCGGCGCGCCGCACTGGAAGGCGCGATACATGCCGCCGAACTTCTCCAGCAGCGCCTCTTCGCCGTAGCCGGCGATTTCGAACGCCTTGCGCATGACGTCGGGGCGGTGGTTGCGGATCGCGCCCGAAGACAATTCGATGCCGTTGCAGACGATGTCGTACTGGAAGGCCTTGATCTCGAGCGGGTCCATCGTCTCGAGCGCCTCCAGCCCGCCCTGCGGCATCGAGAAGGGATTGTGGGAGAAGTCGATCTTCTTCTCGTCCTCGTTCCACTCGTACATCGGGAAGTCGACGATCCAGCAGAATTCGAATACGTCCTTCTTGCAGACGCCGAGATCGGCGCCGATGCGGATGCGCGCCGCGCCCGCGAGCTTGGCGGCCTTGGCCTCCCTGTCGCAGGCGAAGAACACCGCATCGCCCGCCTTGAGCCCGGCCGCGGCGACAATGGCTTGCTGGGCCGCGGCGGGCAGGAACTTGGCGATCGGACCCTTGCCGGCGAGCGTCTCGCCCTCTCCCTCGAAGATGACGTAGCCGAGCCCCGGCGCGCCCTCCCCTTTCGCCCAGTCGTTGAGCTTGTCGAAGAACGAGCGCGGCTGCTTGGCCGCGCCCGGCGCCGGAATGGCGCGCACGACGCCCCCGGATCTTGATGACGTTCTTAAACGCGTTGAAGGTCACGTCGTCGCGCGCGAACACGTCGGTGACGTCGGCGATGCGGATGGGGTTGCGCAGGTCCGGCTTGTCGACGCCGAACTCCAGCATCGCCTGCTTGAAGGGGATCATCGGGAATGTCTGCGTCACCGGCTTGCCGCCGCCGAATTCCTCGAACACGCCGCGCAGCACCGGCTCGACCGCGGCGAAGACGTCCTCTTGCGTGACGAAGCTCATCTCGACGTCGAGCTGGTAGAACTCGCCCGGGCTGCGGTCGGCGCGCGCGTCCTCGTCGCGGAAGCACGGCGCGATTTGGAAGTAGCGGTCGAAGCCGGCGACCATGATGAGTTGCTTGAATTGCTGGGGCGCCTGGGGCAGAGCGTAGAACTTGCCGGGATGGATGCGCGAGGGCACCAGAAAATCGCGCGCCCCTTCGGGGCTCGAGGCGGTCAGGATCGGCGTCTGGAACTCGAAGAAGCCCTGCCCCTTCATGCGCGCGCGGAGCGAATCGATGATGCGCCCGCGCAGCATGATGTTGGCGTGCAGCTTCTCGCGCCGAAGATCGAGAAAGCGATATTTCAGCCGCGTGTCCTCGGGGTACGGCTGGTCGCCGAACACCGGCAGCGGCAGATCGCCGGCAGGGCCCAGCACCTCGATCTCGCGCACGTAGACCTCGACGTAGCCGGTCGGCATGTCCGGGTTTTCGGTGCCCGCCGGGCGCTTGCGCACGGCGCCGTCGACGCGGATGACGTATTCCGAACGCAGCGTCTCCGCGTCGCCGAACGCCGGCGAATCGGGATCGACCACGCATTGCGTCAGGCCGTAGTGGTCGCGCAGATCGATGAACAGAACCCCGCCATGGTCGCGGATGCGGTGACACCAGCCGGAAAGCCGAACCGCCTGGCCGTCGAGGGCGAGGCCGAGGGCGCCGCAGGTGTGCGTGCGGTAACGATGCATGGATTTCACTTCTTTTCTGGTCGTGACGAGGCGAGCTTGCGCGCTGCGTAGCGGAAAATGCGAGGCGGGGAAAGCGCTGCGGGGAAAGCGCTGCGGGGAAAGCGGATTCATGGTAGTTTTCGCTCCCGCCGCGCCCTCGGCCGGGGCGGCCCTCGCGAAAGGAGCCTCCGGTGTTTTCGCCGCTTCTCGTCGAACGCGCCGCCGCGTTCGAAGGGCGCTGCCGGGCGCTCGGGGTCAAGATCGCAACCGCCGAGTCGTGCACCGGCGGGCTCCTCAGCGCCCTGCTGACCGAGATCCCGGGCTCCTCGGCGGTTCTCGAGCGCGGCTTCGTCGTCTATTCCAACGGCGCCAAGCAGGAGATGCTCGGCGTCGCCGAGGAGGTTCTCAGCGTTCACGGCGCGGTCAGCGAAGCGGCGGCGCGCGCGATGGCGCTGGGGGCGCTTGCCCACTCGAGCGCCGACACTGCGCTCGCGATCACCGGCATCGCCGGTCCCGACGGCGGCACGGCGGAGAAGCCGGTCGGCCTCGTTCATTTCGCCCTGGCGCGCCGCGGCGCGCCGACGATCGCGCGGGAGCGTCGGTTTGGCGCGCTGTCGCGCTCGGCGATCCGCCTCGCCTCGGTCGCGACCGCGCTGGAACTCCTCGAAGCGGCGCTCAAGGCGGGTTAGCCGACCTTGCGTCCATAGATCGCATCGGCGCGCGCCTCGAAGGCGGCGGAGAACTTGCGGAAGGCGATGTCGAACATCGAGCCCATCACCACGCCGAGCAGGCGGCTGCGAAAATCGTAAGCGATGAAGAATTCCACCGTCGAGAAGCCCGCCTGCGGGTCGTCGCGGAAATTCCAAATGTTCTCGAGGCGGCTGAACGGCCCGTCGACGTACTCGACGACGATCCTCAGCCGCGGCCGATCGAGCGTGACTCGGCTGGTGAACGCCTCATGGATGGCGCGATAGCCGACTTCCATGTCGGCGACCAGGACTTCAAGGCCCGGTTCGTCCTTCGTTCTGCGGCGCACCCGCAGCGCCTGGCACAGCGGCACGAATTCGGGATAGCGCTCGACGTCGGCGACGAGGTCGAACATTTCTTGGGCGCGATGGCGCACGCGCCGCTCGTTGCGGAACGAGGGCATGGGGGGTCACCCCATCCAGAGGACGGCAGCGTCGAGGACCGCAAAAACGACGGCCGCTATCAGCGTCGTCCACAGCGCGGCGCGCGCAAGCCGCGGCGCGACCGGCGCGCCGGGGTCCGAGCCCGCCGGCGCGGGGCCGAGCCCGGCCTCCTCGCGCGAGCGCACGCCGAACGGCAGCACCGCGAAAAGCGCCACCCACCAGATGGTGAAGAACACCGCGATCGACAGCGGCGCCGACATCAGCGCGCTCCCTGGGTCGATCGGCGGTCGTCGTTCGCCATCCTATTTCGGCGGTTCTTGCGCCGGCGCGGCCGGCGCGCCGGACTGGTTCTGCATCTGCTTGAGCTGGTCGAGCAGACTTCCCGGCGCGGCCGGCGTGGCGGGCGCGGCCGGGGCGTTGGTTGAGGCCGGGGCGGCGCTGTCGATGATCGAGCGCGACGTGCGGCTCCAGCTGGCGATGATCGACATGGTCAGCGAGGTGACGAAAAACAACGTCGCCAGGATCGCGGTGGCGCGTGAAAGCGCGTTGGCCTGCCCGCGCCCGGTCATGAATCCGCCCCCGCCCCCCGCCCCGAGCACGCCGCCTTCGGAACGCTGCAGCAGCACGACGGCGACAAGGGCGATCACCACCAGGAGGTGAATGACGATCAGCACGGTTTGCATGAAGACAATCCCTAGTGGCCGCGCGCGAGCCCGCGCGGCGCCGATGAGTGGAATTGCGGGGCTCCTAGCACGACGCGCCATGCGCGTCCATGTTCACGAGGCGGCGGCGCCAAGCTCATGAGAAGCGAGGGATCGCCAACTCCTGCGCGTCTTGAGCGACGACCGACGCCTGCTTCCGCCCCGGATGGCGTGATCCGAGCCGGCGCCGAATGTGGGGGTTCAGATCCTTTCAATCGTCAAGAGATCAACGTCTCCACTGAAGTATTTTCGCAGCGCGTCGTCAAAAACCGCGTTGTCCGATGTGACAGCGGCGAACAAGGTCATCGAAGAATGAAACTTCAGATCGTCGGGTTGGTCAAAAATATCCCGTGCCGATTTCCCGTTGACTTGATTGACAAGTTGCACGCACTCCCTGAGCCGAGGCCCGAGAAGGGGATGCTTCAGATACGCCTCAGCCTCCTCGCGACAGGAAATCGCGAACCTCTGACTCATTTCGCTTGCGCCCAGCCCCTTGATCTGGGGAAAGATGAACCACATCCAATGTCCGCGCTTGCGCTCCGCCCGCAATTCCGCGCGCGCGTCCTCGAACGTATGCCTCTGGGCGTCGACGAAGCGCGCCAAGTCGTAGGGATCGTTCATATCGATTCCCGCCCGATTTCGTCGGTTCCCGCCTGATGTCGCCCACGCGGACATCGGCGACCGTCCGCAGTTTGACCGCCTGGGAAGAACGCCGTCAAGCCCGGCGGGTCGGGGCCGCGCGCCGCACCGCTTCCGGCGTCGGCCGCGACGAGCTTGCGACGCCCTTCGCTTTGCAGCCGGCGTCGGGATGGAATCGCTTGTGTCGCCCGATCATACGCGATAATACGCATTCATTCTCATTTATGCACGAGATCGCGCCATGTCGACGCCGAGCCTGCTTCTTGACGAACGCCATCGTTTCATTCGCGACCGCCTCGCCCGTCAAGGCCGCGTGCTCGCCGCCGATCTGGCGCGCGAACTCGGGACGTCCGAGGACACGATTCGACGCGATTTGCGCGAATTGGCCGCCCTCGGCGAATGTCGGCGGGTCTATCGCGGCGCTTTGCCGATCTCGCCCGCGTCCGGAACCCTCGCCAAGCGGCAACGTCAAGACCCCGAACGAAAGTCGGCCCTGGCTCGAGAGGCGGTCAAGTTGGTCGCGTCGGGGCAATTCGTTTTCCTCGACGCCGGCTCGACCAACTTGGCCATCGCCCATGCGCTGCCGAGCGGGGCGGATTTGACCGTCGGCGCCAACAGTCCGGCTATCGCGGCAAGTTTTCTCGGCCGTGCCGGATTTCAAGTTCTCCTCGTGGGAGGCCGCATGGACTTGGACATCGGCGCCGCTTTGGGCGCGCAGGCGGTCCGCCAGATCGAGACGATGACGCCCGACATCAGTTTCGTCGGCGCTTGCGCCCTCGACGCACGGCAAGGCGTGCGCGCCTTCAATTTCGAAGACGCCGCTTTCAAGCGGGCGTTGGCGGAACGGAGTCGCGCCATCGTGCTGGCCGCGACCAGCGACAAGCTCGGCGCCTCGGCCCATTTCGAAGTGATGTCGGCGGCGGATGTCGACCATCTGGTGGTTGAGGCCGACGCGTCCGAGGCCGCCGTGGCGCCTTTCGAATGGCTGGGAGTCCACGTTCACCGCGCTTGCGAGGGCGACTGAGGCGCTTCGCGCGCCCGCCCCGCCGTCCGCCTCAACCCGGAAACCGCCGTTCTTGCGGCGAGACAGCGAGAATGACGCCGCTCCCCATCGCATCGTCCCCGCCGTGGCGCGCTCGTCTCGCGGTCACCGCCCTTTTTTTCGCCAACGGATTTGGCGCCGGCGGGTGGGCTGCGGCGATTCCGCAGATCAAGGCGAATTTGGCGCTTTCGGACGCGCAATTGAGCGTCGCGCTGTTCGCGATGGCCGCGGGGGCGATGGCGCTGATGCCGTTCGCCGACCCCCTTGCTCGACGTCTCGGCGGCGCCGGCCGGTCATTGCGCTATAGCGCGGTCGGCTTTGGCGTCTTGCTTTGCCTGCCCGGCCTCGCCGCCAATCTGACGCTGCTCTCCGGCTTGACCTTCCTGCTCGGCGCCTGCGGCGGCCTCATGGACGTGCGGATGAATGCGCATGCGACCCTCGTCGAACGGCGCTGGGGCGAGGCGATCATGTCGTCGTTCCATGCCGCCTGGAGCTGCGGCGGTCTGGCCGGCGCTTCGCTGGGCGGTCTCGTGATGCAGGCCGGCGCGCCGGGGCCCTGGCTCTTCGCCGTCGTCGGAGGCGGCGTTCTGGCGATCGTCGTCGGGTCGGCTCCGCACATTGGCCAAACCGAGACGGCGACCGGCGAACGACGCGTCTTCGTCTGGCCGCAGCGCCGCCTCGCCGGCCTCTGCGTCGTCGCGCTGCTCGGCATGCTGATGGAAGGCGCCATGGCCGACTGGTGCGCGGTCTACCTCACCAGCGTCGTCGGCCTTGCGCCCGCCGCCGCCGCAAGCGGCTATGCGGCTTTCGCCGGCGCCATGCTGCTTGGCCGGCTGTCCGGCGACTTCGGCGTGCGGAGGTTCGGGCGAACGCAGATCATCATGCTGGGCGGCGCCCTCGCGGCGGCGGGCGTTTCGCTCGCCGTCGCGGCGCCCTGCCCGATCGCGGCGATCGGCGGGTTCGGCCTGGTCGGGCTCGGATTGTCCAACTTGGTTCCGGCGGTCTTCAGCGCCAGCGCGGCGACGGCCGCGTCGCCGGCGCTCGGCATCGCCATGGCGGCGACTGTCGGCTACGCCGGCCTCCTCATCGGCCCGCCGTTCATCGGGTCGGTCGCCGCGTTCGCCGGACTGCGCGTCAGCTTCGCCCTGCTGGTCGCGGCGATGATCGCCATCGTCCCGTTCGCGGCCGCGTCTCGGCCGAAGCGACGCTTCGTACGACCGCACACGAGCTGAAGCGCGGCGGCGGTCGCCCCGACCGCCCGCGAGGCCCGTTCGACCGATTGGTCCTCTGCGGATCCCGGGCGCCGCCCGCCCGATCCTTCCGTTCCCTTGCCTCGCCCTCAGACGTAGGTCGCCGCGATCGCCATGAAGTCGGCCGCCTTGAGGCTGGCGCCGCCGACGAGAGCTCCGTCGACGTTGGCGAGCCCGAGCAATTCGCGGGCGTTGGAGGGCTTGACCGAGCCGCCGTAGAGAATGCGCGTCTTCGCGCCCGCTGCCCCGTAAATCTCGCTGAGCAGCGCGCGGATCGCGCCGTGCATGTTGGCGACGTCGGCGGGCGTCGGCGTCAGGCCGGTGCCGATCGCCCACACCGGCTCGTAGGCGACGACGAGATCGGCCGGCGTCGCCTTGGCGGGCAGCGACCCCCTGAGCTGGCCGCTCACGACGGCGATCGCATGGCCGCTTTCGCGCTCGGCGCGCGTTTCGCCGACGCACAGAATGGCGGTCAGCCCGGCCTTGTGCGCCGCTTCGGCCTTGGCCCGCACCGCGGCGTCGCTCTCGGCGTGGCCGGCGCGTCGCTCGGAATGGCCGACGATGACGTAAGCGGCGCCGGCGTCTTTGAGCATCGGGGCGGAAATGTCGCCGGTATAAGCGCCGCTGTCGATGGCGCAGCAATCCTGCCCGCCGAGGCCCATCGGGCCGCCGGCGAGGATGACCGCGGCTTCGGCGATGAGCGTCGCGGGCGGACAGACCGCGACCTCCGCCGCGCCCGCCTTGCCCGCGTCAACCGCCTTGCGCATCGCCGCGATCTCGCTCAACGATGCGCGGAGGCCGTTCATCTTCCAGTTTCCCGCCACGAGCGGGCGCACGTCAGGGGTCATGAATTGCCTCTCCCAGGAAAGCATCGCGATGCGAAGGCCTGCCGATTATCACTCCCGGCCCGCCTATGCAAAGTCTTCCGCCGGGGCTAGATAGGGCCGAATGTCGCGCCGGCCGGGCGTCAGGGGCGGCGCGAAGCGACCCTCAGCCCGCGGAAAGGGATCAGCGAAAGTCATGCTCGACGGTATGCGCAAGGCGACGCAGGGCGTCATTGGCCGGATTGTGATGACGATCTTGCTCGGCTTCCTCATCATCAGCTTCGCCGTCTGGGGCATCGGCGACATGTTCCGCGGCACGGTCTCCAACAAGGTGGCCGAAGTCGGCGGCGCCGTGATCACCGCCGGGCAGTTCCAGCGCGCGATGCAGAATCTGATGTATCGGTACTCGACCCAGATGAAGACGGGCTTGACCAACGCCCAGGCCCACGCGCTCGGCCTCGACAGCGACGTGCTGCAACGATTGATCGCCGAGGCCGCGCTCGATCGGCGCGCCGCCTTGCTCGGCCTGGCGATTTCCGACGACGCGATCGCCGCGGCGGTGCGCGCCGATCCGAACATGCAGGACGCCTCAGGCCAATTCAGTCGCGCCCGCTTCGACGCCGCCTTGCGCGATTCCGGCCTCAGCGAGCGCGGTTTCTTCGTCAGCCAGAGCGAGGCCTATCTGCGCCAGCAGATCGAACTCGCGCTG
>CAVWKL010000215.1:0-4637 GCA_963755075.1 uncultured Alphaproteobacteria bacterium | reverse complement strand
TAGTCTACTTGGCTAGGTTGGTCTTGCTGTCATCGGCTTATTTCGCCCAAGGTACCAAAAAGGCAAGCATTTTAATTTTCGATAAACCAATCCTGTTTAGGACTTGTGGTGCGATCGACCAAGCTCCCCGCCTTCCATGTGCGGCCCCCGTTTGCGGCATGACGCCACTCGCTCGCGTCGGTCTTCGACCCCACATGCCCCTTCCGCATTCGACTGCGTTCAGCTGATCGGCGCGTTTGGCGTCGCGCCCTGACGCAGGCTCGGGGTCGAATGCGTGCGTTCGGGGGACTCATTTGGCTTCGCGAGGCCCCATGAATTCGTTTGCACGCCTGCCCGATACGGGATCGGACGCTCGCGCGCCGCAGGCCGCCCGCGGCGACGTCGGGGGCGATTGATGGCCAAGAAGCCGGCCAACACGCCGCGGCGTGCGCCCAAGCGTCGGTTCGCCAATCAGGAGTACTACCCCAAGGTCGACCTGAGCGACCTCGAGGATAGGCCACGGTCGTCCTGGTCGATCTCCGGCGTCCTAACGCCCGCCGAGGCGGCGGCCGGAGCGCCGACCGTCGAAACTCCGATCGTCGAAGCGCCGCTCACCGAAGCGCCGGTCGCTGAAGCGCCGGTCGTTGAAGCCCAGTCGGCGAGCGAGGAGAAGGTGGTCATGTCGTCGCCAGTTGCGATCTCTCAGCCGCCCGCGGCCGAGCCCAAGCCGATACCGGCCGCCTCCGGCTCCTCGTCTCCGGCGAAAGACGCGCTATGTCTCCCCGGCAGCCTGGATCTGCCCGCCGCACGGCCGCTCGCCAATTCGCTCATCAACCGGCGCGGCCAGCCGATCGTTATCGACGCCTCCTCGGTCACATCAGATCGGCGCCCAATGCGTTCAAGTGCTCCTGTCGGCCAAGCGAACATGGGACGCCGACGGATTTGTCGCTCTCGATCGTCAACTGCGCCCCTCGGATGATCGAGGATCTCGCGACTCCTCGGGATTGATTCGACTGCGCTTACGTTTGGAGAACAGCCGCAATGAACATGACGATCCTGACCGTCGATGATTCCCGCACCATGCGGGACATGTTGAAAGTCGCGCTGACGGACGCCGGTTATCGCGTCGTCCAGGCGGTGGACGGCATGCACGGGATTGAAGTCCTGCAACAAGAGTCGCCGCGGGTCATCATCACCGACATCAATATGCCGAAGCTCGATGGATTCGGCTTCATCGCCCACGTTCGCAAGGATGAGCGATTTCTCGGCGTCCCGATCCTGGTTCTGACGACCGAGAGTTCGGCGGAGAAGAAGAATATCGCCCGCCGCGCCGGCGCGACGGGATGGATTGTCAAGCCCTTCGACTCGGTCAAGCTCGTCGACATCGTGCGCCGCGTCGCCGCCTAACTCGCAAGAGGATTTTCGAATGGACACGATGGCGGCGATCCGCGAGACCTTCTTCCAAGAGTGCGAAGAGCAGCTTGGCGAGCTCGAGATCGGCCTGGAAGCCATGCAGGAGGGCAGCGCCGATTCGGAGACGGTCAACGCCGTCTTTCGCGCGGTGCACTCGATCAAGGGCGGCGCAGGCGCGTTCAAGCTCGATAAGCTGGTGCGGTTCGCGCACACGTTCGAGACGACGTTGGACCTGATCCGCAGCGAGAAGCTTGCGCCCTCGACCATCGTCCTGAAGACGATGCTGCGCTCGGCCGACGTCCTGGCGGACCTGGTGAAGGCGTCCCGGACCGACGAACCGGTCGACGAAGCGCGAATCGAATTCGCTGATCGACGAACTGAAAGAGCTCGACCAACCCCACGGCCGGGGTCGCGGCGCGACGAGGTCGCCCCGAGCCCGGAAGAAGAAGAGCCGCTCGACTTTCAGCCGGTGATGCTGAGCATCGACGACGACCCGCGCCCGTCGACGCCGGGCGGCTCGGCTACGCCATCAAATTCATTCGCCGACTCCCGACCTCTATCGCAAGGGCAACGAAACCGTGCGGTTGCTGCGGGAACTCGCTCGCATGGGCGACGTCTCGACCGTGTGCGACGCCAATTCGTTGCCCCTGCTCGACGCCCTCGATCCCGAAGGCGCCTATCTCACCTGGCGCGTGCAATTGTCGACGACCGAGGACGTCGCCGCGATCGAGGAACTCTTCGAGTTCGTCGTCGACGATTGCGAGCTCGAGATCGTCCGATCTTCATCGGGCGCGTCGGGCGCCGCGCCTCAGTCTGCGCCAATTTCCGCGATCGCCCTCGAGCCGCCGACGCCGAGGGCGCCGCTCGCCGCCGTCCCTGTCGAGCGCGACGACGCCGCCGCCGAGGCGGCGCCGGACCAAGGCGAGGCCCAATCCGCGCCGCGCCGGCGCCGGAAGCGGAAAAGGCGCAATCGGAGCATGGCAAAGCCGAAGCCGCGGCGCCGACGATCCGCGTCGATCTCGAACGCGTCGACCGTCTGATCAATCTGGTCGGCGAACTGGTGATCAATCAGGCGATGTTGTCGCAGCGCGTGATGGAGGCGGGGCTGGCCCGCTCGTCGAGCGTCGCGGCGGGCCTCGGGGCCCTCGAGCAACTGACGCGGGAAATCCAAGAAGGCGTCATGGCGATCCGCGCCCAGCCGGTCAAACCGCTGTTCCAGCGCATGTCGCGAATCGTCCGCGAATTGACCGACGCCACGGGAAAATCCGTGCGGCTGCGCACCGAAGGCGAGGCGACCGAAGTCGACCGCACCGTGATCGAGCGCCTAGCCGATCCGCTCACCCATATGGTCCGCAACGCCGTCGATCATGGCGTCGAGACGCCCCGAGATTCGCGAGGCGGCGGGCAAACCGGCGCAGGGCGAAGTGAAGCTGTCGGCGGCGCACCGCTCGGGCCGCATCGTCATTGAAGTCTCCGACGACGGCGCCGGCATCGACAGACAGCGGGTGCGCGAGATCGCGATCAAAAAGGGGCTGATCCCCGGCGACGCGCAGCTCAGCGATAGCGAAATCGACAATCTTCTGTTCCTGCCGGGATTCTCGACGGCGCAGACCGTCTCCGCCATTTCCGGCCGCGGGGTCGGCATGGACGTGGTCAAACGGTCGATCCAGGCGCTCGGCGGACGCATCACCATCGCCTCGCGGCCCGGCCACGGTTCGACGTTCTCGATGAGCTTGCCGCTGACCCTGGCGGTGCTTGACGGCATGGTGGTCAAGGTCGCCGACCAGACGCTGGTCGTGCCGCTGACTGCGATCGTCGAGACGCTGCGGCCCAAGCACGGCGATCTGCACGCGCTTGGCGTCAACGCTCACGTCATCTCCGACCGCGGCGGCTTCGCGCCGCTGATCGACGTCGGCCAGGAGCTCGGCTATCGCACGGACGCCGGCCGATCCGATCGGCAGCGTCGTGCTCGTCGTCGAGACCGAGGTCAGCACCCGGTGCGCGCTGGTGGTCGACGCGATCCACGACCAGCGCCAGGTGGTGATCAAGAGCCTCGAGGCCAATTATCGGCAAGTGCCGGGCATCGCCGCCGCGACGATCCTCGGCGACGGGCGGGTCGCCCTGATTCTCGACATCGACACCTTCGTCGCCCGCACCAATCGCGGCGCGACCGCCTCGGAACCCCTTCTCGCGCAGCGGGTTGAACGCCATGAATGAAACCAACATCGCCGCCGGCGGGCCGCGCGAGTTCATCGCCTTTCGCATCGGCGTGCAGGAATTCTGCATCGACATCATGTCGGTGCGCGAAATCCGCGGCTGGACGCCGGCGACGGCGCTGCCGCATGCGCCCTCCTACGTGCGCGGCGTCATCAATCTGCGCGGCTCGGTGCTGCCGATCGTCGACCTCGCCGAGCGGCTGGGCTTTGCCGCGACCGACGCGTCGGCGCGGCAGGTCATCATCGTCGTCCAGGTCGGCGCGCAGATCATCGGCCTGCTGGTCGACGCTGTCTCCGACATCCTCACCCTGTCGACGGAGAACGATCCAGCCGACGCCGGACGTCGCCACCGACGTCGTCAAGTCCTTCGTCCGCGGCATGCTGGCGATCGACGGCCGCATGATCGGCCTCGTCGAGCTCGACGGCATCATGGCGGCCGAGGCGGAGGCGGCGGCGTGAAGCTCGAACGTCGCAACCGACGACGGCGTCCGCGAGGGTCGGCGCTTTCGGGCGACTTCGCGATGACGCAACCGCGATTTCAAGGACATCGCGGCGATGCTGTACGCCGACGCCGGCATCTATTTGCCCGACTCGAAGTCGACACTCGTCTACTCTCGGCTGGTCAAGCGGCTGCGCGCGCTGAATCTCGCGAGTTTTCGCGACTATTGCGACCTCGTCGGCTCGCAGCGGGGCGCGACGAGCGCTCGGAGATGCTGTCGGCGCTGACCACCAACGTCACCCGCTTCTTCCGCGAGCCGCACCATTTCGAACATCTTGAGCTCCGTGGTTCTGCCGCCGCTGCTCGAGGCGGCGCGCCGCGGCGGCCGGGTCAGGCTGTGGTCGGCGGCCTGCTCGACCGGCCAGGAGCCCTATTCGATCGCGCTGACCGTGCTCGGGCTCGAGCCCAACGCCGCCGCGCTCGACGTCAAATTCTGGCCACCGACATCGATCCGCGGGTGGTGGAGGAGGGCGGCGCGGCGTCTATCCCGAAGTCGCGCTGGCCGAAGTGCCGGCGGCCTTGCGCAATTG
>CAVWKL010000214.1:0-19837 GCA_963755075.1 uncultured Alphaproteobacteria bacterium | reverse complement strand
ACCCGGACGCGCGGACGATCAGCTGGAACGTCAGCTTCAGCGACCTGTCCGGCCCGGCCACGATGGCCCATTTCCACGGCCCGGCGGCGGCGGGCAAGAACGCCCCGCCGGTGATCTGGCTCAGCACCAAAGGCGCGGCGGCGGCAAGCCCGCTCAAGGGATCGGCGACGCTGACGCCCGACCAGGCCAAGGACTTTTTGGCCGGCCAGTGGTACATCAACGTTCACACGGCCGACAATCCGGCCGGGGAAATTCGCGGTCAGGTGATTCCGCCAAAAGGCTGACCGCCGTTCACAGGAATGTGACGAGCGCGGCGGCGATCGCGACCGCGCCGCAGAGCGTCAGCGCGGCGCGCGCCAGCGTCGCGATGCGCGGTCGCGGCGTCGTCGCGGGGAGCGACTTGCGGCCGGTGATCATCGGCGTCAGCAGATTCTGGCCCTTTGCGACGGCGTAAGTCGCAATCGCGGCGATGTGAAGCGCCGCCGCGGCGAGAAGAACATTCCACAGCGTCGAATGCGCCGCGTCGATGCCGTTGGCGAGGCGCGCGGGGACGTAGGGGGTGAGCGGGCCGACGTCGGCGACGTCGTTGAGCGCATAGAGCCCGGTCAGGGTTTCGCCCAGGAGCAGCGCCAACAACGCGAGCACCATCCAGCCGCCGGCCGGATTATGTCCGACCTGCCGGTCCGGCTCACGCCGCAGCATCGCCTTGAGATGGACGAGCGCCTCGCCCGGCGGCGCGAGAAAGCTGGAAAACCGGGCCGTCTGGCTGCCGAGGAAGCCCCAGAACAGACGGAACGCCACGAGCGCGAGCACCGCTTCGCCCGCCCTCGCGTGCCAGTCCATCCAATTCAGTCTTTCGGTCGCGTAGGCCGCCGCGACCAGCGCGACGACGAGCCAATGGAAGATCCGGGTCGGCGCGTCCCAGACCAGGATTGGGCTTTTATCGTTTGACGGGCTCAAGCGATGCGTCCTCCAGACGACGTCGGCAAGCAAAAGGATCGCAGCGGCAAGGCGCGCCGCCACGGCGGAATTGGCGATCGCCCGAGGGGCCGCGAGCGGCGCGGACGGCCGCGCTGGCGTCGTCGGGCGGAATCCGGCCGCAATATTTGCCTGCTCGCGTCGCATTTGGTCAACGCTTCGTTAATCCCAAAGGTCGAAGATCGCGCCACTTTGGCGCTACTTTCGGGATGCCTCCATGAACGCGGACGAACATTTCTCCCCCGAGCCTCCGCTCGGCGACGGCGCCGGCCCGAAGCGCGACGGCGCCGCCGAGGCGGCCGATTCGCCCGAGGCGGCGGCGCGCGCCGACTCCGAGCGCGGCGCCGCGCCGAAAGTCGAGCCGCCGCGACTTCATCTCATTCCCTACGCCGCGCCGTCGCAAGGCCCGACCGCCGCATGGCGATGGCCGAGTCGATGGGCGGTCGGGCTGGCCGCCGGCCTGGCGCTCATCGCCGTCGCCGCCGCCGCCGGACTTTACGATCACGCGCGGCAGGCGAACCTGCTGACGGCCAAGGCCGAGGAAAGCCGGAGCCTTGCGCAGACCGTCGAGGCGCTGAAGAACCGGATCGACGCCATCGAGCTCGCGAGAGCGCGTGACGAGAGCGCCGATTTCCGCAAGGTCGCCACGGAGTTGAAGGCGGAGAGCGGCGCCGCGCGCGATCTCGGCGGCGCCCTGGCGCAATTGACCGCGCGGGTCGATCGCATCGACCACGACCAAAGCGCGCGGCTCGACAAGCTCGCCGATCGAATCGACCACGAGGCGACGGCTCGAATCGCCGATCTTTCGGCGCGCCTCGACAAAATGGACAAGAAGCCGGCCGCCGTCGTGGCCGCCGCGGCGCCGACGCCCGCGCCGACGCCATCGCCCAGGCCGACCGCGCTCCCGCCGAAACTCGACCCCGGCGTCTCTTACGAACCGACCGGCTCGATCGATCGGCCGCGCGCGCCGCTGCGCGGCTATTGGCTCGTCGAAGTCCAGGGCGGCGTGGCGATCATCGACGGCCGGGACGGCCCGCAGCAGGTGGCGCCTGGCGACTTCCTGCCCGGCGCCGGCCGGGTGCAGCGCATCGAACGCCGCGGACAAGGGTGGGTGGTGGTGACGAGCGCAGGGATTATCGTCGGCGATCAAGCGCCGTTCTGAGTCGCGCCGCCGCCGGCTCGACGAACCCGCACGACGATGTCGACGCGGGCAATTTCGCATCCGTCCGGCGCCTTGGGCGCGGGCGCGAGCGCGACATCGCTGCTGGGGATGTCGATGAGCGCGTTGGTTTCCTCGATGAGGAAATGGTGGTGGGGGCTCGGATTGGTGTCGAAATACGTGCACGGCCCGTCGACCGCGATTTCGATCAGCAATCCCGCGCCGGTGAATTGGTGCAGCGTATTGTAGACCGTCGCGAGCGACACCGGCACTTTGGCGGCTCTGGCTTCCTCATAAAGCTTTTCGGCGGTCATGTGCCGGTCGCCCCTGCCGAAGAGCAGCCAGCCCAGCGCGACGCGCTGGCGCGTCGGGCGCAGCCGAGCCTGGCGCAGCTTGGCGCGCAACTTGTGAACCGGGCAGCCGTCCATGAAGCTGCCGCTTGCCCCGGCGCCAGCGGGCGAAATGGCGATGACGGACACTTGAGACCGCTTCTCCGTGAATCGGGTCGGCTATTCGACGCGCGACATGGCGTCGCGTTCTCATAACACATCGCATCGGCGCCGTCAGCCGCTCCAAAGCCGCAGGGGCCTGCGATGATCTCGAGGCGATTGCGGCGGATCGGCGGGGTTCGGGCGGCCGGCCGCCCGCCCGACGGCGATTCCATCCCCGCCGGCGGCGAGGCTGATTGACAAAAGGTTCGACGCCGAACGCTTCCGGGACGCGCGCGCCTGTGTTACGAAGCCGCTCGATCAGCCGGCGCGAGGGGCGGTCGCGTCAACCAGCCAAGGAAGCCACGAGAGCATGTCGGAACGGCGGTCCCATTTCGCCTACGAAGACTTATTGGCCTGCGGTCGCGGCGAGCTGTTCGGCGCAGGCAACGCCCAATTGCCGCTTCCGCCGATGTTGATGTTCGATCGCATCGCCGACATCAGCGAGACCGGCGGCGCCAACGGCAAGGGCGGCGTGCGCGCCGAGTTCGACATCAAGCCGGAGCTCTGGTTCTTCGGTTGCCACTTCAAGGGCGATCCGGTGATGCCGGGATGTCTCGGCCTCGACGCGCTGTGGCAATTGACCGGGTTTTTTCTCGGCTGGCTCGGCCTTCCCGGGCGCGGCCGGGCGCTGGGGGTCGGCGAAGTGAAGTTTATCGATCAGGTGCTTCCCTCGATCAAGCGGGTGATTTACGGCGTCGACATCAAGCGCGTCTTCAGGGGCAAGCTGATTCTCGGCATCGCCGACGGCTGGCTGGAGGCGGACGGGCGACGCATCTACGAAGTCAAGGATATGCGCGTCGGCCTTTTCGGCGCGGCAAGGCCGAGCCAAGCCTAGGGATCGCAAGGCGAGCCGGCCAAGGAACCTAGCTGGAGCATTCGGATGAGACGCGTCGTCGTCACCGGCATGGGGATCGTCTCCTCGATCGGCGCCAACGTCCAGGAAACGCTGGCGAGCCTGCGCGAGGCCAAATCCGGCATTTCGCGGGCGGAAAAATACGCCGAACTCGGCTTCCGTAGCCAGGTCCAGGGCGCTCCGACCTGCAGGCCCGAGGAGATCCTCGACCGTCGCGCCATGCGTTTTCACGGCGGAGGAACCGCCTGGTGCCATGTCGCGATGGACCAGGCGATCCGCGACAGCGGGCTGGAGCCGGGCGAGGTGTCGAACGAACGCGCCGGCCTCATCGTCGGCTCGGGCGGCCCCTCGACGCGCGCCATCGTCGAGGCCGCCGACGTCACGCGCAACAAAGGGCCCAAGCGCGTCGGCCCCTACGCCGTGCCCAAATCGATGTGCTCGACCGCCTCGGCGACGCTGTCGACCTGGTTCAAGATCAAGGGCGTCGCCTATTCCATCTCGTCGGCCTGCGCGACGTCCAATCATTGCATCGGCGCGGCGGCCGAACAAATCCTGATGGGCAAGCAGGACCTGATGTTTGCGGGCGGCTGCGAGGATCTCGACTGGACGCTCTCGGTGCTGTTCGACGCGATGGGCGCGATGTCCTCCGCCTACAACGCGACGCCGGAGCGCGCCTCGCGAGCCTATGACAAGAATCGCGACGGCTTCGTCATTTCCGCCGGGGCGGGCGTTGTCGTGCTCGAGGATTACGAGCGCGCCAAGGCGCGCGGCGCGCGCATCTACGGGGAGATCGCCGGCTATGGCGCAACCTCCGACGGCGCCGACATGGTCGCCCCGTCCGGCGAGGGCGCGGCGCGTTGCATGCGCCAGGCGCTCGCGACCGTCAAAGCGCCGATCGATTACATCAATCCGCACGCGACCTCGACTCCGGTCGGCGATCTCAAGGAGATCGAGGCTCTGCGCGAGGTCTTCGGCTCGGGCGAGTCCTGTCCGCCGATCTCCGCCACCAAGTCGCTGACCGGCCATTCCCAGGGCGCGACCGGCGTGCACGAGGCGATCTATTGCCTATTGATGATGCAGAACGGCTTCATCAGCGAAAGCGCCCATATCGAGGACATCGACCCTGCTTTCGCCGACATGCCGATCGTGCGCAAGCGCCTCGACAACGTGCGGCTCGGAGCGGTGCTCTCCAATTCCTTCGGTTTTGGCGGCGCCAACGCCACGCTTGTTCTGAAACACATCGACGCCTGACAAAAAAGAAGAAGTGAACGGGATGAAATCTGGCCTGATGAGCGGCAAGCGCGGCCTCGTGATGGGCGTCGCCAACGATCATTCGATTGCCTGGGGAATCGCCCAGGCCCTCGCCGCCCAAGGCGCCGAACTCGCCTTCACCTATCAAGGCGAGGCTTTGGGAAAACGCGTGCGGCCGCTTGCCGAGAGCCTCGGGTCTCGGCTGTCGCTGCCCTGCGACGTCGAAGACATCGCCTCCGTCGATGCGGTTTTCGCCACCCTCGCGGAGACATGGGAGGCGCTCGATTTCGTCGTCCATTGCATCGGCTTTTCCGACCGCAACGAACTCAAGGGCCGCTACGCCGACACGACGCGCGAGAACTTCGTCCGCACGATGGTCATCTCGGCCTTTTCCTTCACCGAAATCGCCAAGCGCGCCGCCCCGTTGATGCCGAACGGCGGGGCGATGCTGACCCTGACCTTCGGCGGCGCGACGCGCGTCATGCCCAATTACAATGTCATGGGGATCGCCAAGGCCGCGTTGGAGGCGAGCGTGCGCTATCTCGCCGCCGATTTCGGCCCCACCGGCATCCGCATCAACGCCATCTCCGCCGGTCCGATCCGCACCCTGGCGGGCGCCGGCATCGCCGACGCGCGCTTCATGTTCAATTTCCAGCGCCACCATTCGCCGCTCCGGCGCACGGTCACGATCGAGGACATCGGCGGTTCGGCGCTTTATCTTTTGTCCGACCTGTCGGCTGGCGTGACGGGCGAGGTGCATTTCGTCGATTCGGGCTACAACATCATTTCCATGCCGCGGCCGGACGACATCAAGGGGGGCGGCTGAGTCGCCGACGCCGCCGGCATGGTTAGGTCTTAGCGCCGGCTCGCCGCTAAGCTCCTTCAAGCGTCTTGGCGCAAGGAGAAGTCATGGGCGCGTTCGCTCCGGTTCACGACAACGCGCCCGCGGCGCGCCGGGCTTGGCCGCCGAAGCTCCAGGCGGCCGTGCTGGCGTTGGCGGTCGCGGCGGCGCTGGCCGTCCATACGGCTCCGGCGCGCGCCGGAGCGGCCGAGGCCGCCCGGCCGAGCGAGGCGGCTTTTCAAGGTTTCGTCGCCGACCTCTGGCCTCTGGCGGCGGCGCGCGGCGTCTCGCGAACGACGTTCGAAACCGCCTTCAAGAGCGTGACTTTCGATCCGGCGGTCGTTGCGCGCTCCGCCAACCAAGCCGAATTCGTCGAGCCCATTTGGCGGTACTTGGCGAGCGCCGTCTCCACCCCGCGCATCATTCGCGGCCGAGCCAAGGCGGCCGAGCAACGCGCCTGGCTCGCCAAGGCTGAGGCGGCCTACGGCGTCGACCCATCCATCGTCATGGGCATCTGGGGCGTCGAGACCGAGTTCGGCGCCTTCGAGGGCTCGGACTCGGTCATTCGCGCGCTCGCGAGCCTCGCCTTTGTCCACTATGGCGGCGACTATTTTCGCGACGAACTGATCGCCGCCCTGGTAATTCTCGAGGACGGCGACATCGGCGCGCGCGAAATGCGCGGCTCGTGGGCGGGCGCGATGGGCCAGACTCAGTTCATGCCATCGAGCTTCCTCGCTTACGCCGTCGATTTCCAGGGACACGGCCGCCGCGACATCTGGGCCAGCGCGCCGGACGCGATCGGCTCGACCGCCAACTATCTCGCCAAGCACGGCTGGATCGCCGGCGCGCCTTGGGGATTCGAGGCGCGCCTTCCCAGGGGATTCAAGCTCACCAACGCCGATTCCTCGCACCTTGCGCCTTTCGAGTCCTTCGCCAAGCGGGGCGTCGTCCGCGCCGCCGGCGGGGCGTTGCCGCGCTCGGGCGAAGCGCAATTGCTGATCCCCGCCGGGCTCGGCGGTCCGATCTTTCTCGTCACCGCCAATTTCAAGGCGATCAAGACCTACAACAACTCCACCGCCTACGCGCTCGCCGTCGCTTTGCTCGGCGACGCGATCATGGGACGCGGCGGTCTTTCCGCCCGCTGGCCCGTCCACGACGTTCAACTGAGCGAGCAGGAGATTCGCGACTTGCAGACAAGATTGCGCAAACTGGGCTATGATGTCGGCGACGTCGACGGCCGGGTCGGCGAAACCCTGCGCGCCGCGTTGCGCGCCTATCAAGAAGCGATCGGGACGCCGCCGGACGGCTACCCGACGATGGCGTTGCTGCGAAGAATGCGAAGCCGCGGCTAGTCGCGGAGGACCCGACATGAAGCTCGCGATCGATTTGCCGACCGTCGCGCGCTTGGCGCGCCTGGCCGCCATCGCCGTCCTTTGCGCTGGGTTGGGGGGACCGGCGGTTCGCGCCCAAGACAGCGGGTTCGGCGGTTTCCTTTCGCATCTCTTCGGCGCGCCGGAAGTCAAGCCGCCCCCCGATTCGCCCGCGCCGCGCCGCCCGCACAAGCGCGTGCGCGATTTCGTGCCGGCGACGACGACCCGCGAGCCGGGAACGCCGGGAGGCGCGCCGGTTCAGCCGACCTTCTTTATCGACGTTCTCGGCGACAGTCTCGGCGTCCTCACCGCCGACGGACTGACCGAGGCTTTTGCCGACAAGCCGGAAATCGCCATCGCCGACAAGGCGCGCGAACCCTCCGGCCTCGTGCGCCAGGACTATTTCGACTGGCCGAAGGCCGCGCACGATCTGGCGACGGGGAAGGATCATATCGACTTCGTGGTGATGATGATCGGCATCAACGATCTCCAGCCGATGCGCGACGGCGCCGACACCCTCGACGCCTTGAGCGATCGCTGGCGCACGCTTTACGGCGAACGGGTCGAGGCGGCGGTCGCGCCGTTCGCGGCCGCGCATATTCCGGTCGCCTGGGTCGGCTTGCCGCCGATGCGCGCCGACCGCATGAACGCCCAGGTCATGAAGCTGAACGAAATTTACAAAGAGCATGCGGAAAAGGCGGGCGCCAAGTATATCGATATCTGGGACGCTTTCGCCGACCAGGACGGCCAATACGACGCTTACGGGCCCAACGTCGACGGCCAGAACGTCAAGCTGCGCGGCGCCGACGGCATCCTTTTCACCAAGGCCGGCTCGCGCAAGGTCGCGCACTTTCTCGAAGGCGAAATCAAGCGCGTCTTCGACAAGGGCAGGCCGCAGAACGACGCGGCGACCCTGCCTCCCGACATCGAGCAGGCGGCGGGCGATATCAACGCGCAGATCCGACGCGAGATGGGCGCGCCCGAGGGGCCGGCCGCTCCCGGATCGACCGCGCCGCTCGAACCGCCGAAGCCCGAGGCCGGGCCGATCCTGTCGCTGACGGCGCGGCCGATCTCGCCGGGCGGCGCGCTGGCGGCGCGCGAATCAATTCCGGCGGGCGAACCCGACGCCGTCGCGCGCGTGCTTCGCCTGGGCGAGCCCGTCGATCCGCGCACCGGACGCGCCGATGATTTTTCCTGGCCGCGTCTGTGAAGCGGGGTCGCGGAGGCGCCAAGGCCGGCCTTGGCGGCAATTTCTTCGCGGCGGCTTCGGCGGCGGTTTCGCATCAGGCCGTTCTTGTTCGCAAGACGGCCGCGTGTTAGGCGACGCGCCGGACGGCTGGCCGGCTTTGCGACGGGCGCGGCGCATTTTCGCGCCGGCGCGCAGCCGCTGCGCGCCGCCGATGGAACGCTCCCGAGCGAGCGAGGAGAGACGGAATGGTTGATCAAAATAGCAATGGCGCGTCGGAGCCGGGCGCCGCGGCGCCGCGATTTTCCGTCCTCGCGCAGTACATCAAGGACTTCTCTTTCGAAAACCCCAACGCGCCGCGCACCCTTGCGCCGCAGCAGGGTCCGAACGTCAGCTTGCAGGTCAACGTCAACGTGCGACAGATCGCGCCGGCCGATTACGAGGTCAGTCTCATGCTCGAGGGCGGCGCCGGCGAGGGCCCTTCGGCGATGTTCAAGTTCGAGCTCAACTACGCCGGCGTGTTCCGTGTCGAGAATATTCCCGCCGAACAGATCCAGCCGCTGGTGATGATCGAAGGGCCGAGACTGTTGTTCCCGTTCGCGCGGCAAATCGTCGCTGAGGCGGTGCGGGCCGGCGGCTATCCCGCGTTGTACGTGGAACCGATCGATTTTCACGGTCTGTTCATGCAGCGTATCGCCGCCGCGGCGAACGCGCCGGCGCACGCTTAGGCGTCTTCCGTCTCGGCCGCGGACGTCATGTACCGGCCCCAGATCGCCGCCTCGCCGAGCGTGGCGACGAGCGCGCGATGAGCGCTCCGCTCCGGCTCGGTCAGCCGCGGCGCAAGCGGCGCGGGGCGGGTCTTGCGCGCCGCCGCGGCGGGGCCGGAGGCGGGTCGCGCGCCGTCGATGGCGGCAAAAGACAACGAGCGCTGCCGTCCGCCGCTCAGTTCGCCGTAGACTTCGACCAGGATTTCCGCGTCAACCAGCGCGCCGTGCTGGATCCGCCGCGAGCGATCGATGCGATAGCGGTCGCAGAGCGCGTCGAGACTGTTGGGCGCGCCGGGGTGTTTGCGCCGCGCCAGCGCCAGCGTGTCGACGACGCGCTCGCTCGAGATCGGCGCGCGCCCGAGAGCGCCCAGTTCGGCGTTGATGAACCGCAAGTCGAACTCGGCGTTGTGGATCACCAAGCGGTCTTCGCCGATGAAGGCGAGAAATTCGTCGACGATCGCGGCGAACGGCGGCTTGTCGCTCAGAGATGCGGTCGAATGACCATGAACCCGGAAGGCCTCGTCGGGAACTTCGCGCTCGGGGTTGATCAGGACGTGGAACGAGGCCCCGGTCGTGATCTGATTGACCATTTCCACCGCGCCGATCTCGACCAGCCGATGGCCTTGCGCCGGATCGAGGCCGGTCGTTTCCGTGTCGAGCACGATTTCACGCATCGCCGAGCCTCCCCTCGCGGCTGCGCCCCCCGCCGGGCATGGCGGCGATCGCGCGCAACACGCCGGCCGCCTGCGCCCGCGTTTCCTCCAACGGCCCGTTGGTGTCGATGACCCAATGGGCGCGCCGTCGCTTTTCCCGGTCGGGCGTCTGGCGAGCCAGGATCGCCTCGAATTTGGCCGCGCTCATGCCGGGACGCGACAGCGCGCGCGCCCGCTGCGCCGATTCGCTGGCGCTGACGACGACTACGAGGTCGACGCCGCCGGCCCCCGCGGTCTCGATGAGCAGTGGCACGTCGAGAACGACGAGGCGCCGCCCCGCCGCGGCGGCGCGTTCGAGAAAGGATTGGCGCAGCCGCGCCACCTCGGGATGAACGATGGCTTCCAGGCGCTTCAACGCCTGCAGATCGGCAAGGCTCGCCGCGGCGAGCCTGTCGCGGTCCACCTGCCCGCCCTGGATCACGCCGGGGAAGGCCGCCTCCACCGCCTCGGCGCCCGGCGAGGCATAGAATTCCCGCACCGCCAGATCGGCGTCGAACACCGGAGCGCCGAGCGCCGCGAACATTTTGGCGACGGTGCTCTTGCCCATCGCGATCGACCCCGTCAGTCCCGCGATGATCACCGGCGGTCCCTCCCTGCGGCGAGAATGTCGGCCTCGACGAGCGCGCGCAGCTCCGGCGTCACCGTCGGGCGCACGCCGAACCAGCGCTCGAAGCCCGGCGCCGCTTGATGCAACAACATCCCCAACCCTTCGACGGTCTTGAGATCGCGCCGCCGCGCGGCCTCGATCAGCGGCGTCGCCAGGGGAACATAGACGATGTCGGCGACGACGGCGGCAGGCTTCATCGGCGCAAGGTCGACAGACAGCGCCCCCTGCCCGGTCATGCCGAGGATCGTCGCATTGACGAGGAGATCGGCGCGCGCGAGCCATTGCGGCAGCTCGCGCCAGGGCGCGGCCATCGCCGCGCGGCCGAACCGCGCCGCCAAGGTCTCGGCGCGCTCCTGCGTCCGATTGAGGATGGCCACCTGCGCGAGCCCGCGCGAGACGAGCCCGTGGACGATGGCGCGCGCCGCCCCGCCTGCGCCCAGAACGACCGCGGTTTCGGCCGCGCCGCGCCAGTCCGGCGCGCCGGCGTCGAGATTGGCGAGAAAGCCCGCCACGTCGGTGTTGTCGCCGCAGAGCGCGCCGCCCTCGCGCCACAGGGTGTTGACGGCGCCCGTTCTTTCCGCGTCCGCGGCGAGCCGGTCGCATGCGGCGAAGGCCGCTTCCTTGTGGGGAACGGTGACATTGGCGCCGACGAGGCCGTCGCGGCCGATCGATGCGGCGAAAGCGGGAAAGGCGCCCGGCGGCACGGCGAACCGCTCGTAGGCGCCCTCGATGCCGTGCGTTCTCAGCCAATATTGGTGGATCGTCGGCGAGCGCGAATGCGCCACCGGCCAGCCGCAGACCCCGGCGCGCCGCGTTCCGGCCGCGCTCATAGCGCCAGCATCCCTTCGCGGCGCAGGCAGGCGAGGAGCTTCAGCATCGGCAACCCGAGAATCGTCGCATGGTCGCCGTCGATGGCCTCGAACAGGTTCACGCCGAGCCCCTCGAGCTGATAGACGCCGACGCTCGCCAGCACGCCCGGCCCGGCGCAGGCGAGATAGAGCGCGATTTGCCGGGGATCGAGCGCCCGCATGGTCAGATCGGCGTGCGCCTCGCCTTCGTCAAGAAGGCGTCCGCCGCGCGCGATGGCGAACGCCGAGGTCAGGCGGTGGGTGCGGCCGCTGAGCGCGGCAAGCGTTTGCGCCGCCGATTCCAGCGTTTCCGACTTGTGTAGGAGCCGGCCCTCCAGGGTCAGGATTTGATCGGCGCCGAGGCACAGCGCGTCGGGCCGGCGGCCGCTGACGTCGAGCGCCTTGGCGCGCGCCAGCCCCGCCGCCAGCGCTTCGTTGGGCTCCCCGCGTTCGAGAAAGCCGCTCTCGAGCCCGCGCTCGTCGATATCGGCCGCTTCGACCTCGAACGCCAAGCCGGCGCTTTCGAGCAGGCGCCGGCGGCTGGCGCTCTTGGAGGCCAGAATCAGCCTTTCCCGAGCGATCCAAAGGGAGGGAGCGGACGCAATCAATGACGGTCGACTTCAGGCCTGAGTGATGAAATTGAGGCGATGCTGGCGATAGAGGTCGAGAATTGCGGCGGCGGTCTCTTCGATCGACCGCCGCGTGACGTCGATGGTCGGCCAGTTCCGCTCGGCGAACAGCCGACGCGAACTCGCCACCTCCTGCGACACCGCGACGCGGTCGACGTATTCGGTCTGCGAATCCGCATGGAGCGCCAGCAGACGGTTCTGTCGGATCTGGATGATCCGCTCCGCCGAGGCGATCAGCCCGACGATCAACGGGCGGCGGAGATGATCGAGGGCGCTCGGCATGGGAACGTTGGGAACGAGCGGGACGTTGGCGGTCTTATAGCCGCGGTTGGCCAGGTAGATGCTTGTCGGCGTCTTCGAGGTGCGGCTGACGCCAAGCAAGACGATGTCCGCCTGCTCGAGCGTTTCGGGCAGCTGTCCGTCGTCGCTCATCATGGTGTAATTGAGCGCGTCGATGCGCTTGAAGTATTCGGGACTGAGCATGTGCTGCGCGCCGGCGCGTGGCGTCGAGCTTTGCCCGAGATAGGATTGGAACAGCCGCAGAACCGGGCTGAGCACCGACAGGCACGGGGATCCCGAGGCTTCGCAGGCGGCCTCGAGTCGGCTCGACAGGTCGGGATCGACCAGAGTGAAAAGGACGATGCCCGGCGCGTTGTCGATTTCCGCCACGACCCGGTCGAGATGGGCGCGCGTGCGCACGAGGGGATAGACGTGTTCGATCGAGGCGACGCCCTGATATTGGGCGGCGGCGGCGCGCGAAGCCGCGATCAACGTCTCGCCGGTCGAATCCGAGACAAGATGAAGGTGAAAATAACTGCGCCCCATGGGCCGCCTCCGCGGGCAAGACAACCTCATATAACCGGGGTTGATCGCTGTGGACAGACGTGGACAAAAGTGGCGGGCGCGAACGCCCAGGATTCGAAGCCGGCCGTCGGCCGCTTTCGCTCCACAGGCGAAGCGTAGCGCGCAGCCGGCTCAAGGGATGCCGATAGGATCGGGAACTGTGGGGACAGGGCTCCGCCCGTCCACATGCAGGAGCCGCGCTCAGCGATTGAAATGGTTAATGCTTTGCGAATTTGTCCCCAGCGGCGGCGAGGCCCCCCCGTCTGGCGGCCGGCCGAGGGTCGTTCATCCCTCCGCTGGGGATGAAATTGCCTTCATGCGTTCGGCTCCTCTAAAGAGAAACAGTAAGAGTCATTGACTCTAAATGTTTTGATTGCGTCCCTTCGTGTGGGCCCGCGCCGTGGCCGCCCGGCTTGGCGGCGGATAATCGGGCGCGCGGAGCGCCTCGATCGCCCGGAACAGCCACGGCGGGGCGTCTCGCCCTCGCCGCCTCGCCAGCTTTTGACACAAAACGTCGTTGAAAGATTCGCCAAAGCCGATTAAGCAGGGGGTCTCACCTTTAGCGGGCGCTTCCTTAGGCGAGCGGGTTTTGTCGATCCGCGCTGGCTTTGGCCGGCCGAGGCAAGCAGCGGCTTCAGTTCGTTTTGGCGCCCTCCGCTCTCCCACTCCATCGCCGACGCGCTCGAGCGCGAGCGAGATTCAAGGACGCCGCAATGCGGGAAATCAAACTCAAAGACCTCAAGAAGAAATCGCCGACCGAGCTGCTCGCCTTCGCCGAGGAGAACGAGGTCGAAAACGCCTCGATCATGCGCAAGCAGGAACTGATGTTCGCGATTCTCAAGCAGCTGGCGAGCCGCGAGATCGAGATCATCGGCGAGGGCGTCATCGAAATCCTGCAGGACGGATTCGGTTTTTTGCGCTCGGCGGACGCCAATTATCTCGCCGGGCCGGACGACATCTATGTCTCGCCGTCGCAGATTCGGCGGTTGGGCCTGCGCACCGGCGATACGATCGAAGGGGTGATTCGCAGCCCGAAGGAGGGCGAACGCTATTTCGCCCTGCTCAAGTGCAACGCCATCAATTTCGAGGATCCGGAAAAGACGCGCCACAAGGTGCATTTCGACAATTTGACGCCGCTCTATCCCGATGAGCGGCTTCGCCTGGAAATCGACGATCCCACCCGCAAGGACTTGTCCGTGCGGGTGATCGACATCGTTTCGCCGATCGGCAAGGGCCAACGCGCGCTGATCGTCTCGCCGCCGCGCACCGGCAAGACGGTGCTGCTGCAAAACATCGCCCAATCCGTCACCGCCAATCACCCCGAATGCTTTCTCATCGTGCTGTTGATCGACGAGCGGCCGGAGGAAGTCACCGACATGCAGCGGTCGGTGAAGGGGGAGGTGGTGTCCTCGACCTTCGACGAGCCGGCGGTGCGGCACGTCCAGGTGGCGGAAATGGTGATCGAGAAGGCCAAGCGTCTGGTTGAGCACGGCCGCGACGTGGTGATCCTGCTCAATTCGATCACCCGCCTGGGACGCGCCTACAACACCGTCGTGCCGTCGTCCGGCAAGGTGCTGACCGGCGGCGTCGACGCCAACGCCTTGCAGCGTCCCAAGCGCTTCTTCGGCGCGGCGCGCAATATCGAGGAGGGCGGATCGCTGACCATCATCGCGACCGCGCTGATCGACACCGGCTCGCGCATGGACGAAGTGATTTTCGAGGAATTCAAGGGAACCGGCAATTCGGAAATCATCCTCGATCGCAAAGTCGCGGACAAGCGGACGTTTCCGGCGATGGACATCACCCGCTCGGGCACTCGCAAGGAGGAATTGCTTGTGCCGCCGGACATTCTCAAGAAAATGTACGTGCTGCGCCGCATTCTCAATCCGATGGGCACGGTCGACGCGATCGAGTTCCTGCTGGGCAAGCTGCGCGACACCAAGTCGAACGCCAATTTCTTCGAATCGATGAACACCTGACCGCCTCGAGGCTAGAGACGTGCCCGAACCCGCCGCCGAATCGCTGGCTGAGCTGCGCGTCGAGATCGATCGAATCGATGCGGCGATGCACGCGCTTCTGATGGAGCGCGGACGGATCATCGACCGGCTGATCGCGATCAAGACGCGCCAGGGCGGCGGATCGGCGTTTCGCCCGGCGCGCGAGGCGGCGATGATGAGGGCGCTCGCCGAGCGTCACGAAGGCCTGCTGCCGCTCGACACGGTGGAGGGCATCTGGCGGATCATCATCTCGACGTTCACCTATGTCCAGGCGCCGTATAGCGTGCATGTCGACGTCTCGCGCGGCGACGCGGCGATGCGCGATTCGGCGCGCTTTCATTTCGGTTTCACCGTCCCCTGCGTGCGGCATATGAGCGCAGGCGGGGTGATCGGCGCGGTGGCGGCGGCGGGGGGCGATCTCGGCATGTTCGCGCTCGACGGGGGGCCCGCCGCCGGGGCGTGGTGGATGCGCTTGGCGAGCCCCGACGCGCCGAAGATCATCGCCCGCCTGCCGTTTGTGGAGCGGCCCGACCACCCCGCGGGAATGCCCATCTTCGTCATCGCCAAACCGTTGGCCGACGGGGCGGCGCGCGACGTCGTGCTGGAGGCGGTGACGCTCGACCGCTGGCGCGGCGAGTATCCCCAAGCGATCGCCGAGGTGGGGGGCGAGATCATCGGCAACGCCGCCAACGGCATGGGGCTGTCTCTGCTCGTGGCGCGGCCGGGCGCCTTGGCCGAGGGCGCCGGCGGGCGGGCCTTGGCCCAAGCGGGGGCGGGGGACGTGCGCAGCCTCGAGGTTGGCGCGCACGCCGCGCGCTTCGACGGATCGAATTTGCGCCCGCGTCGGGAGTAAGCCATCAGCGAGGAGACGATGTCCGCGTCAAAGTCACTGCGACCGCAACCCCGCGCCGAAATCATGGCCATCGAGGCCTACGTTCCCGGCAAGAGCGGCGTCGCCGGGCTCGCCAAGGTCCATAAGTTGTCGTCAAACGAATCGCCGCTCGGCCCCTCGCCGCGCGCCATCGAGGCCTTCCGCGCCAACGCGGACCAGTTGGCCCTCTATCCCGACGGCTCGGCGCGGGCGCTTCGCGAGGCGATCGGGCGCCGCTACGGGCTCGACGTCGAGCAGATCATTTGCGGCAACGGTTCGGACGAACTGCTCAGCTTGCTCGCGCATGTGTTTCTGCGGCCCGGCGACGAGGGCCTCTACAGCCAATACGGCTTTCTCGAATATCCGATCGCCATTCGCGCGGCGGGCGGGATCCCGGTGGCGGCCAACGAAACGCGCGAGACCGCCGACGTCGACGCGCTGCTCGACAAGGTCGGCGCGCGCACCAAGATCGTCTATCTCGCCAATCCCAACAATCCGACCGGAACCTACCTGCCGTTCTCCGAGGTCAAGCGGCTGCACGCGGGACTTCCCGGGGACGCCTTGCTGGTGCTCGATGCGGCCTACGCCGAATACGTGGCGCGCAACGACTACGCGGCGGGGATCGAACTGGCGGCGACCAGCGAGAACGTGGTCATGACGCGCACGTTCTCGAAGATCTACGGCCTGGCCAACTTGCGCATCGGCTGGGCCTATGCGCCGGCGCCGATCGTGGCGGCGCTCAACCGCGTGCGCGGGCCGTTCAACATCAACGGCGCGGCGCTGGCGGCGGGCGTGGCGGCGGTGGCGGACGGGGGCCATGTCGAGGCGGCGGCGGCGCACAACGCGCGCTGGGCGCCGTGGCTGACGACGAGAATCGCGGCGCTGGGGATCGGCGTGACGCCGAGCGTCGGCAACTTCCTGTTGTTGCGCTTTCCCCGCGAAAACGGGCGGACGGCGGCCGACGCCGATCGGTTCTTGAGCGCGCGCGGCTTCGTGCTTCGCGCGGTTGCCGCCTACGGCCTGGCCGATTGCCTGCGCCTGACGGTGGGAACCGAAGAGGCCAACGAAGGGGTGGTCGCCGCGTTGGCGGCGTTCATGGAGGGCGGGCGCCGTGACGGATAGGCTCGGGCCGGCGTTGGCCGAGCCGCTGTTCGAGCGGATCGCGATCATCGGCGTCGGCCTCATCGGCTCCTCGATTGCGCGTGCGACGCGCCGCAAGGCGGCCGCGCGGCAAATCGCGGTCGCCGATTGCTCGCCCGAGGCGCTGGCGCGCGCGGCGGCGTTGGGGTTCGCCGACGAGATCGCCGCCTCCGCCGCGGAGGCGGCGGCGGGCGCGGATTTCGTCGTCTTCTGCGTTCCCGTCGGCGCCAACGAGGCGTTGGCGCGCGAGGTCGGGCCGGCGCTGAAGGCGGGCGCGATCGTCTCCGACGTCGGTTCGGTCAAGGGCGCGGTGATCGCGGCGATCGCCCCGCATCTTCCGCCAAGCGCCCATCTCGTCCCCGCTCATCCGGTGGCGGGCACGGAGCAGTCGGGACCGGACGCGGGTTTTGCGACGTTGTTCCTCAATCGCTGGTGCATTCTCACGCCGCCCGACGGCGCCGAGGAGAGCGCGGTCGACCGGGTGCGGGCCTTTTGGCGGGCGATCGGATCGAACGTCGAGGTGATGAACGCCGCCCATCACGACCTCGTGCTGGCCATCACCAGCCACGTGCCGCATCTCATCGCCTATAACATCGTCGGCACCGCCTACGATCTCGAGGAGGCGACGCGCTCGGAGGTGATCAAGTTCTCCGCCGGCGGGTTTCGCGATTTCACCCGCATCGCCGCCTCCGACCCGACGATGTGGCGCGACGTGTTCCTCAACAACAGGGACGCGGTCTTGGAGGCGCTCGGCCGGTTCAGCGAGGATTTGACCGCGCTGCAGCGGATGATTCGACGCGGCGACGGGGACGGCCTGTTCGCGCTGTTCACGCGCACGCGCGCGATCCGGCGCGGCATCGTCGAACTCGGGCAGGAAACCGCCGCGCCGGACTTCGGTCGGCGGGCCGTCGAGGACGCTGAATCCCAGGCATGACGGCGATGACGAGGCGGGCGATCGAGACGCCGCACGAATTGTGGGTGTTCGGCTACGGATCTTTGATGTGGCGGCCGGGCTTCGTCTATGGCGAGCGCCATAAGGCGCTGCTGCGCGGCTGGCGCCGGCGGCTCTGCATCTATTCGCATGTCTATCGCGGCACGTCCGATCGCCCGGGGCTGGTGCTGGGGCTCGACCAGGGCGGCGCCTGTCACGGCGTCGCCTTTCAGGTCGAGGCGGCGTTGCGCGAGGCGACGGTGCGCTATCTTCGCGACCGGGAACTGGTGACGGCGGTCTATCTGGAAAAGATGGTCCCGGTCACCCTGGCCGACGGCCGGCGCGTTTCGGCCCTTGCCTATGTCGCCGACCGCGCGCACGGGCAATATGCCGGCGCCCTGCCGCGCGCCCAGATTCTGAGACTGATCCGGCAAGGCGTCGGACAGTCCGGCGACAACGCCGAATATGTGCTCGCCACGCGCGACCATCTGCGCGAGCTCGGCATCGTCGACCGCGAACTGGAATGGCTCGCCGCTCAGCTGCGCGCCGCGTAAGGGGCGAGCGCCGAGAGGTCGTCGAGCGCCGCGCGCCGTTCGGCGGGCGAGGCGGCGAGAAGATGCAGGTGAAATTCGAGGCGTTCGGCGACGTGCGCGAAGGACGTCCGGGCGCGCGCCAGAACGGGCTCGGGAAATACGCCGGTGTCGGCAATCGCCAGCGCTCGGCGGCGGCCATCGGCCTCGACCGCGGCGGCGATCAGCACGGCGTCGCAATAGGCGGGACAGGCGCGCGCCTCGTAGACGGAGACGATGTAACGGCGCCCGGACGCGCCGCGCCAGGAACGAAACCGCGGCGAAAGATCCTCCTCGGCCAGGGCGGCGAGGGCCTCCCCTTCCGTCTCGGCGAGAGGCGGGGCGGTCGGGGGGGCCGGCTCCGGCCAGGGCTCGGCCTCAGCGGCGGGCGCGGCGGGGGCGAAGGGCGAAACGGCGTCCTCGAGCGCCAACATCGAACGATCTCCATGCGTGCGGCATGGAACAAAAGTAGAACAAAAGACGGCGCCGGTCAAGCCTATTGGCGCGGGGTCTTGGACTTGGCCGGGTCGAGCGCGGCGGCGCCGGCGGCCAGAACCGGCGCGAGGCTGGGATCGGCGGCGACGGCCTCGGCGTTGAGGCGATGGCAGGCCGACTCGATCGCCGTTTGCAGGCGCTCGGCGAAGGCGTCGCGATCGAGGCCGGGAGGGATCGGGGGCAAGTATTCGATCACCGCCACGCCGGGGCGACGGGCAAAACCGCGTCGGCCCCAGAAGAGGCCGGTGTTGATGGCGACGGGAAGGCAGGGGACGCCGGTTTCCGTGTAGAGGGCGGCGACGCCGAATTTGTAGCGCGGCGGCGCGCCGGGCGGGCGGCGGGTGCCCTCGGGAAAGATGAAGACCTGGCGGCCGGCGGCGAGGACGCCGCGCGCCTGGGCGATGATCTGCGCCAGCGCGGCATGGCCGCGCGCGCGGTCGATGGCGATCTGCCGGGCGCCGACGAGATAGAGTCCGAAGATCGGAATGAAAACGAGTTGGCGCTTGAGCACGATGGCGAAGTCGGGCGCGTGTTTGAGCAGCGCGAAGGTTTCCAGGAAAGACTCGTGTTTGGCGGCGAGGATATAGCCGCCCTCGGGAATGTTCTCGAGACCGCGATACTCGACGCGCAGGCCGCAGATCGCCTCGAGCAGCCAGACCGAGGTCGAGCCCCATAGGCGCGCCATGAAGAATACGCCGTGCCGACCGATGAGGATCGACGGCAGTCCGAGGATCATCAGGGCGACGAGGTTGACGTAGAAGGCGAGGTTGAAGGCGAGGGAGCGCAGCTTGATCACGGCGGCGCGTCGAGTGAGCGCGTCGAAGCGCCCGGCGGCGGCGTCGGTCATAGCAAGCTCCTGAGTTGCCGGAAGACGATTTCACGCGACAGGAAGGCGGTGAGCCCGGCGACGGCCAGACAGATCGCGGCAATCGCCGCGTAGCCGAGGAAGCCGAGCGCGAAAGCGCCAAACAAGGCGGCGATTTCCTCGCCGCCCGTCGAGCGGGTGCGCCAGACCGAGAGGAGCGCCGCGATGGCGAAGAAGAGCGCCGCCGCGGCGCCGCCGATCGCCGCGCCTTTCAGTCCGAGCCGCAGGAAGTGCGCCTGGAACTGCCGCGCGATGTAGGAATCGGCGGCGCCGACGAAGTGCAGCACTTCGATGATCTCGCGATTGCCGGTCATGGCGCCGCGCGTGGCGAAGCCGATCGCCGTCGCCATGGCGAGGATCATCAAGGCGAACAGCGCGGCGGCGAAGACGACGACCGCGTCGGCCATCGTATCGAGGCGCGACAGCCAAAGCC
>CAVWKL010000213.1:0-9543 GCA_963755075.1 uncultured Alphaproteobacteria bacterium | reverse complement strand
AGGCATTCAACTCTTCGGTCTGCTTTCTTCCCGATTCGAGTTGACCAGTTGTGGTCTTCTGCGCCTTTGCAATAATCACGCCAAGAGCCGTCTGCATTTGAGCAAACTGGGTATTCATTTCTGTCAGCACGTGGCGAGTTGCTTCAAGAGTCCCCTGCACATCTCCGAATTCGTCTTTTGCAGAACCCGACAGAGCTTCTCGAAACCGTTCTCCCATGGTGGAGAGTGCGTTGCCGATTGAATCCTTCAGAACGTCGATCATTTTCCCGAATTCGCCGGTTACTGAGTCCTTCTTCTCAGATTCAAGCCGAACTATTGCAGGCGACAGCGCCGCCGTGATCGTCGACGCCATCGCCGGCGATCCGCAATTCACCTTTCACCGATTGCCTGAAAATCTCGGACATCTTGGCGCCTCGCTGTGGTCGCTCGATCGTCTCGACGGCGAATTCGTCACTTTCCTGGATGCGGACGACGTGTTGTTTCCGGGATACCTGCTCAATCACCTTCAGGCGCATCTCAGCACCGCCTGGCCGACCGGATTCACCTCCAGCGTGTCCATCGAGGTGAATGCGGCCGGCATGCAACTCACGGCGGGCTTTTGTTACGTCCACCATATCTGGCGTAGCGGCGTCCCGGCCTTGCGGCCGATCGAGCGCATCGGGCGTCTTGAGGCGACCGACGCGGCCGCCTATTCGGGATTGGCTGAGGCGACGCGCTATGTGTCGGCGGACGTCCACGGCTGGCTCTGGCATCCGGGCTCGTCGAACATGTTCCGCCGCGCCCTGTTGGAGAGGCTTCGGCCTCGCCTCGCCTCGCCCAAGGCGTTTGGCGGCGTGGACGGCTTTTATCTGCCCGTGCTGCACGCCGTCACCGGCACAAATCTGATCGACCTGCCGCTATCGGCCTATCGTCTGCACGGCAAGAATGACTTTTCGCGGCTGCCGGCGCTCATGTACATGCGCACCGGACACGCGAAGGCGGAGGCGCAAAGCGCCGCCGTGTCCCGCCTCGTGCTGATCTCGTTGATCGACGGTTTTGACAACCTCCCCACCGACAGAGAGCGATTGTGGACCATTCTCGAAGTCGCCGCGAGCAATCGCATGTTTGCCCCCTTCAACGATGCGGAAATCAAGGCGGCGTTTGGGCGTCAATATCCGGCGCTGGTGCGCCATTTCGGCGAACGACGCGCAATCCGCGAACTTCGCCGCTGGATGACATACCGAGATTTATTGGAAATTGCGCTGCGCAGCCGCCGGGGGACGCAGCGCTTTGCCACGATTCGCCGGACCCTCGCCATCGCGACGCGTCACCACATCGGTCGCACGCTTAAGAAGGCGCCGGGCTGAGGGAATTGGGAGCGCTCCAGGCGCCCCGGCCCCGTATGCCCTTGTCGTTACCGTATAATCGCCTCGGCCAAATGAGGGGGGGCCAGCCCGTCCCTGCGAGGCGACGACGCCGCCTCGCAGGGGGAGCGAGCCTTTGGGGCCTAGCGCGGTTCAGCCGCGCGCCGCCTCGCGGGCGATGTGTTCGATATCGGCGCGACTAATGCCGAGATCCTGCAACTCACGGTCCGTATAGGTCGACAATTCCTGTATCGTCGACCAGTACACACGCCGTTCGCGAAAAAAACGTCGAATGAAGGAAAAGTTCATGGTCGTCTCCATCTCGTTAGGGGCCGACGGATTCGGTCATTTGACCTTTTCGTTGGCGTGAACCCCTCGAGCGTTCCTTCTCCATGACGACGCATACATAATTTGGTGCGCTGCAAAAGTCAATGTTGCGGTGCGGTAGGAAGTGCGACAGTGGCGTGAAAGAATGAAGGCAAGGGCGGCCGACCCGCCACATTTGTGCAATTTGTTTGCGCAAATCAGAAAATTGTGCCGATATTTCATGCGTGGAGCGGCGATCAGCGCTCCAACGCATGCAAATTGCGCATGGCAGGCATCGCCGCGGGGCGCCGCCCCGGCGCCGGAATGGTCCTCGAAATCGGTCTCGAGCGAGTGGGACCACGCGCCAAAGCTGATTTGCGGCCGGTCGTCGCTCGCCGAATCGTCGACGACGCCCCGCCATTGGATTCGCCGCGAGCGGCCCAAAGGACTGCGCCTGCAAGGCCAGGGGCCGACGCCGAAGGGGATCGCCGTCCTCAGACGCCGTAGACGATCGTTCCCTCAGCCCGCCAACGGGCGAGCGCCTCGCGCGCCGCCGACGAACAGTCCGTTCTCGTCACACCGTACGCCCTCGTCGCTCAGGCGGAAGAAACGCAAGAGGGGAAACGCGCCCATCCCAATCGCCCCGGCTCAAATGGACAGGAGGGAAATAGAACACAAAGAGAACATATGGTCAGCAAAATGTGCGTCGCCAGCTTCGACTTCGCGCCCGAGCCTTCGACGCGCCGGGGAAAACACTCTCCGCGCAACGCGATCGGCCCCATTTTCGGTTTGACAGCGTCGTGAATGCGGCCTAGGGGAGCCGCGACTGGCGCGCCCTCGTCCATGGGGGCGCGTTCGTCGTTTGACGCACCCGCGGCCTTCGCCTCGCTCGGCGACAGCCTGTCGGCGCGGAGCCTCTCGCTCAGCGAGACGGCTCGGCGCAGAGGAGGGCGCGTTCCCTGACCATTGGAACGTTCATCAGAGGGAATCGCGATGACGAAGCGCGCAGAAGCCAAGTACAAGATCGATCGCCGCATGGGCGAGAATATCTGGGGCCGCCCCCGCAGCCCGTTCAACAAGCGCGAATACGGCCCCGGCCAGCACGGCCAGCGGCGCAAGGGCAAGGCCACCGATTTCGGCACCCAGCTCAAGGCCAAGCAGAAGGTCAAGGGCTACTACGGCAATATCTCGGAACGCCAGTTCCACAAATATTATGTCGAGGCGCTGCGCCTGCGCGGCGATTCGAGCGCCCATTTGATCGGCCTGCTCGAGCGCCGCCTCGACGCCCTCGTCTATCGCGCCAAATTCGTCCCCACCGTCTTCGCCGCGCGCCAGTTCGTCAACCACGGCCACGTCAAGGTCAACGGCCGCCGCGTCAACATTCCCTCCTACCAGGTCAAGGTCGGCGACCTCGTCGAGATCAAGGAATCCTCGCGCCAGTTGGCGTGCGTCCTCGAGGCCGCCGCGCTCGCCGAGCGCGACGTTCCCGACTACATCGAAGTCGATCACGCCAAGGGCACGGCCAAGATGACGCGCATTCCCGGCCTGACGGAAGTGCCCTATCCCACCCACATGGAGCCGAGCCTGGTGATCGAATTCTATTCGCGCTAAGGTTTGGCAGGGCGGAAGATAATATCCATCGGTCGACTCGGCTCAATCGTCATTGCTTCGCTTTGCTCGCAATGACGGTCGTAGAGCTTCGTTGCGAACGCACGGATTTTGGCGCCGCGATGAACGGCGGTCGGGCGAAAGGCGCCCCTCAGGCTAAGCGCGGCCGTTGAATTCCTTGACCGCGTCGATCATCGCCACGACGTTGGCGATCGGCGTCGTCGGCTGAACGTTATGGATGGTGCAAAAGACGAAACCGCCGCCATCCCCGAAGATTTCGCAACGCTCGAGCACCTCGGCGCGCACCTCCTCCGGCGCGCCGAACGGCAGCGTGCGCTGGGTGTCGACGCCGCCGCCCCAGAACACTAGGCGTCCCCTATACTTATCCCTGAGCATCCGGGGATCCATGCCCTTTGCCGAACATTGCAGGGGATTGATGATGTCGATCCCGGCGTCGATCATCGATTCGAAGAAACGTTCGGACGAACCGCAGGAGTGCTTGAAGGTCTTCCAGGTGGTGTTTTCGTGGATCCAGCGGCACAACTTGGCATAGTGGGGCTTCCACAGATTGTCGAAGGTCTTGACCGAACAGAAGGCCGACGTCTGGGTGCCGAAGTCCGTGCCGCATATCATGACGACGTCGATCGCGTCGCCGACCCGCGCATGAATTTTGGCCAAGTTGGCGATGCCGACATCTACCGTGCGTTCGAAGATCTGGCCGACGACGTCCGGCCGGCTGCTGGTCAGCATGTACCATTGCGCGATATCGCGGACGCCGCGGGGATTGATGAGGTCGGGGCCGGGGACGAGGGCGATGTCGCCGAGACCGGTGTTGGTCAGCGAGGCAAAGACCGCATAGCCGCTTGCGTTGGCGGCGCGCGCGTCCTCCTCGATCTCGTCCAACTGTTTGTTGGTCAGAAGCGTGTATTGTTCCATATTGTCTTCCGGATCGAGCTTATCGAGGTCGAGTTCCGGCTGACGGATGATGGCGTCGAAAAAATAGCCGTCCTTCGGCATATGGCCGCTCGGGCGCGCGCTCGTGTCTCCCTTGGGATAGATCAGCGTCCCGCCGCTCGCGCCGTCGATCGCGGTGCGAAAATCCTCCGCCACCAGAACTTCCAGGCCATTGAACGTCCAGGGTTTCCAGTCGCGATTCTCGAAGCCGAACATGTTCGTGCGGCCAAAGAGCGCCGTTACGTCGATGCCGATCGCCTCCCGCAAGTCGTCCTCGACCCATCCCAGCATCTGGAACGGCTCGCAGATCTTCACCCGCCGCTTCTCCAATCCGTAATGGTCTCTCAGCTTGGCCACGACGCTCGCATGGATGCCGGTCACGGCGGAGCCGCCGAAATCCACCGGAATTTGGTCGGGAGCGCGATGGTTGATCGCCTCCAGGACGCGGCGACGCCGCGGACCGATCGTCTTCTCAATGGTCACCTCGCGGACTCCTCTCTTCCCCCGCGCCTTCGATGCGGGCGAAAGACGGCCGACGCCGCGCTCACGTCAGCCGACGTTTGCGACGAGCTTTCGCGCCAGCGAAACCGCGTCCGTCGCGGTCACGCCATAGCCGTCCGCGCCGATCTCGGTGGCGTATCTTTCGTTGACCGGCGCGCCGCCGACGAGCACCCGGATCTGACGGCGAAGGCCCGCCTCGTCGATCGCCTCGATCGTCGTCTTCATCGCCAACATCGTCACGGTCAGAAGCGCCGAGAGACAAAGGATTTGGGGCTGATATTGGCGGATCGCCTCGACAAACCTCTGCGGCGCCACATCGGCGCCGAGGTCGTGAACCTGAAATCCCGCCCCCTCCAGCATCGAGACGACGAGATTCTTGCCGATGTCGTGGAGGTCGCCCTTGACGGTCCCGGCGACGATCACGCCGGAGGGCTTCGCCCCCGCCGCCGTCAGCAGCGGCCGCAGCGGCTCCATGGCCGCCGTCATCGCCCGCCCCGCCAGCAAGAGCTCCGGGATGAAGTATTCTTCTTCCTGAAAGAGTTTTCCCACCTCGTCCATGGCGGGAATCATCGTGTCGGCAATCAACGCCAGCGGGTCCGCCCCCGCTTCGATCGCCTCGCAGACGATGGATTTGGCGAGCGCCGCCTTGCCGTCGACGATCGCATCGAAAAGCCTCTGGGATAACGCCATCGTCGCTTCCTCCTCGAGCGTCGCCGGCGCCTGCCGAGGCGTCTCGGACGTGGGCGCAATCGACTTTCGTTTTGTCGCCGCGAGGCTCGCGGCAGGCCCCGACGGCTCGCGCCAGCCGACATGCCGCCATTCATGTTGTGGATCAAACCGCGGGGAAATTGATTGCGTTCCATCAAATCAGGCGTTTGCCGTCGCCAGCGCGGCGAGGCGAGCCTTCTGAGCGGGAGTTAGCAGCCGGGAGGGGATCGCCAGCGGCCGCCCGTCCCGCATCCAGACCACCAACAACCCGCCCTCGAGGGTGACGCTGGCGATGGCGCGGCGCGAATAAAGCCCCCGCGCGCCGGGGCGCCGGACGAAAAGACCGTTGGCGGTGACGAGAATCGTCGCCTTCCGCGCCCGTTGCCGCATGAGTTTGCGCCGGCGCCGCCAGTACCAGATCGACGGGCTCCACAGCCCGACGAAGAAGCCGGCGAGGATGAGGACCGCGACGACGTCGACGCTGCGGCCGGGCGTCGCGCCAGCGCCGAACGCTGCGAACGCGCCGATCAAGGCGACGAGGAATCCGGTCGCGTAGACCCCCCACGCCGGCAGATCGCCGCCGCGGCGGTATTGCCTGTCGACGATCCGCAGGTAGGCGGCGAGTTCGTCGTCGGAGTAATCGGCCTCGATGAGAATGCGCTCGCCCATGCCCTCTCCGCGATTTCGCGCAGCCTACGCTTACGGGCCGGCGGCGCCTCGGTTGGAATGTCCGCGACGGGCGCCGGCGGGTCAGCACCGCCCTCGCTTCGACTTCTCGAGAGCGAATGACCGGCGTCAATGCGCCGCCGCCGACGACCGTCGATCTTCCGCCTGCGGGCGGAGCGCGCCGCAATCAGGCTCGGCGGCTGGACCGCTTTGGACGCGAACGCGACGGCGCGCCTGCGAATGAGGCGGAATCGTCCGACGATATGGGGAAAGCGCGATGCCGGCGAGTTCGATCCGGGGAGCCAAAGCGGGCGACCGCAAGGCGCGACTCCTGCGCGCGCTGCGGCGGGAACCGGTGGACAGGCTGCCCGTGCAGACCAATTACACCGCCAAGATGGGTCGAATTCTCGCAGAGCACTTCGGCGTGGCGATCGAGGCGCTTCCGGATCGTCTTGGCAATCACCTGCTCCGGGTCGATATCTCGCACGCGCGCCCGGTGAACGACGACGGGACGATCGCGTTCGACTGGTGGGGCGCGGGCTGGGACACGCGCATGGAAGGCTACTGGCATGCCTTTGCGCCGCTGAAAGAGTCCGACGATCTCGACCGCCTTGCGTGGCCCGACCCGGAAGCCGCGGGGCTCCTCGATGCGGCGCTCGGGGCGATCGCGGCCTGCGGCGCGGATTATTTCGTCGCCCCGAACCTCGGAATGTGCCTCTTCGAACGGGCGTGGTCGCTGCGCGGGTTCGACGGCGTGCTGATGGACATGATCGAGCGACCCGAGTGGGTCGAAGACCTGCTCGACCGCATCGCCGCCATCCAGATCGCGCTCGCCAAGCGATTCGTCGCTGCGGGCGTCGACGGCGGATATTTCGGCGACGACTACGGCGCCCAGCGCTCCATGCTGTTCTCCCCGCGGCTGTGGCGCAGGTTGATCAAGCCGCGCCTGGCGGCGATGTTCGCGGTTTTTCTCGACGCCGGGCTGCCGGTGATCCTCCATTCGGACGGCGATATCCGCGCCATCCTGCCGGACCTCGTCGAAATCGGGCTGACGACGCTCAACCCGGTCCAGCCCGAGGTGCTCGAGCACGCCTGGCTCCACCGCGAATATGGCGCCAAGCTGAGCTTCTACGGCGGAATCTCGACGCAGGGCGTGATGCCCACGGGGGACGCGGCGGCCGTCCGCGCTGCGACGATGGCTTGCGCGCGCCAACTCGCGCCCGAGGGGCGGGGGCTCGTGCTCGGGCCGTCGCACCGCCTGCAGTCCGACGTTCCGCCCCGCAGCGTCGAGGCGATGCTGGAGGCCTTCGATGCGGTGTAGGCGCGTGGGGCGGTGGTTCGCCGAGAATTTCGGCGGGAAACCTACGCTGTGGTCGCGGGCGCCGGGACGCGTGGACCTCATGGGGAGCCACACCGACTACAACCTCGGCTATGTCTTGACGCTGGCGATCGACCGCGACACCTGGGTGGCGGCGCGGCCTCGCCAAGACGGGATCGTGCGGCTCTACGCCGCCAACCTCGATGCGCAGGATTCTTTCGATCTCGGCGCGATCCCGGTCCGCGAGGGCCCCGGCGCGCGGTGGAGCGACTATCCGCGCGGGGTGGCCTGGGCGCTCGCCGCGGAAGGACTGCCGCTCGGCGGCTTCGACGGCGTCATTCACAGCACGGTGCCGATCTGCAGCGGGCTGAGCTCGTCGGCGGCGCTCGAGTGCGCCGTCGCCGTGATGTTTCGCGCGCTCGGCGGCTGGGAGATGAGCGGCGAGCGCGTCGCGCGGCTTTGCCAGCGCGCCGAAAACGACTACGTCGGGATGAACTGCGGCATCCTCGATCAGTTCTCTTCTTGCCTGGGCCGCGCCGGGTGCGCCCTGCTGCTCGATTGCCGCGATCTTTCGACGCACCCCGTGCGTCTGGCTGATGGGATCGGCGTGGCGATTTGCGACACGAAGTCGCCGCGCCAACTCGTCGGCGGGGAATACGGCGCCCGGCGGGCGCTCTGCGAAGAAGGCGCCGCAAGGCTCGGCGTTGCGGCGCTGCGCGACGCGACAAGGGCGCAGGCGGCGCGCTTGCCGGGCGAGGTCGGCAAGCGGTGCGAATTCATCGTCGGCGAGAACGCGCGCGTGCTGGCGATTTCACAAGCGCTGGCGGTCGGGGATCGCGCCGCCATCCGTCGCCTCTGCGCGGCGTCCTTCGCCGGCGCGCGCGATCTCTACGAGATCTGCTCGCCCGCGATGCTGGCGATGATGGAGGCCATGATGGCCGCGCCGGGCGCCATCGGCGCGCGGCAAGCGGGAGCGGGATTCGGCGGATGCATGGTGGCCTTCGTCGAAACCCCGGAGATGGACGCGTTCGCCGCCGCCGTGTGCGAGCGCTATCGCGAGACGACGGGGTTGACCCCGGAGATCTACCCGGCGGAAGCGTCGGATGGGGCGACGTCGATGCGCCTCGCCTGAGTTGCGGCGCGAGCATGGCGCATCAGCGGAACGGATCGAAGCGGTCGGGCGCCGAGGTTTGGCGAGGTGCGTTTCGACGACAGAAGATTCGGCGGTCTCTGGGCTCGACTTAAGCTTCGGCGCGCCCCGACGCTGTTCGCCGACAAGTCGGCGGCAGTCCCGGCTTGCCAGGAATCCGAAACGGTCGCAAATTGAGTTCGAATCGACGGCCATCTCGTAAATGTCCGTCAACGCCTAAGCAGCGCATCTCACACAGGGGCGAAGCGCGCGACAGCTTCCCTGCAACCCGTTAACCCTTCCATCGGGCGCGCGAAATCGTGAGCAAGACCAGCCTCCGATTGCGCCTTTTCGCCCTTTGGGCTCTTTCGCTTCTCGCATGCCTCGCGGTCGGGCTGTTGCTGGCGCAGCTTTATCAGCAGTCGACTGCGGCGCAGGTCGGCCGCGCCGAGGCGGACATCGCGAAGGCGTGCGGCCTTATTCAGGACGGCTACGGCGTCTACGCGGCCAAGCGATCCGAGGCGGCGCCGGCGCTCTCGGATCGGAAGCTTCGTCTCGATCTCGCGAGCATCGTCAGTCTCGCCTTGGCGGGGCGTCATGGGGTCGAGGGCGGCGTCTGGCAGAAGGAGGCGGGATCGCTTGCGTATGCGTTCCCGACCTATGAGGGAACCGGTCCCAAGACCGATCTGCCCGCGGCCGAGCGCGATTCCATCCAGGCCGTGAACGACGAGGCCGCGCGAGCCGGGCGGCCGGTCGATCGCCAGTCCGCCGCGGGGGGACAAACCCTGGTGCTGCGCGCTTGCCCGCTCTCCGGCCCGATTCCTCGCCTCACGGCGTGGGCGATGACCCGCGTCGAGGCCGTCCCCTATTATGATCAGCTTCGCCTCGGCCTCGGCGCCCTGCTCGGTTTCATGCTGTTGATGTCGGCGTGGCTCGGCCGCGTGTTGATCGTCTGGGCGCGGCACATGAGCGGCGCCGAGGCCGCCCCGGCAGGCGCGGGCGCGGGCGTC
>CAVWKL010000212.1:0-7057 GCA_963755075.1 uncultured Alphaproteobacteria bacterium | reverse complement strand
AAAAAGCGAACCGCGCCTGGCGCGCCATGTCGACCGCGTCGTCGAACACCACGATTCCGCCATGGCCGAGCATGCCCTTGGCCGCCAGCATCGCCTCATAGTCGAGCGGCGTGTCGAGCAGGCTCTGCGGAAAGTAAGCGCCCAAGGGGCCGCCGACCTGCACCGCGCGAATGGGGCGGCCCGATCGCGTTCCGCCGCCGAAATCCTCGACAAGTCGGCGGATGGTGGCGCCGAACGCGAGTTCGATGAGGCCGCCGCGCTTGACGTTGCCGGCCAATTGGAACGGCTGCGAGCCGCGCGAGCGCCCGACGCCGTATTCGGCGTAGGCCTTGCCGCCCTGGGCGAGGATCCGAAGGCGCCGAGGCGAAACTCAGCATGTTGTTGACGACGGTCGGCTTGCCGAACAGGCCGCAAAGCGCCGGCAGCGGCGGCTTGGCGCGCACCTGGGCGCGCTTGCCCTCCAGGCTTTCCAGCAGCGACGTCTCCTCGCCGCAGATATAGGCGCCCGCGCCGAGCCGGGCTTCGATGTCGAAGGCAAGGCCCGAATCCAGCACGCTTGGCCCCAACAAGCGTGCGGCGCGCGCCCGCTCGAGGGCGGCGGAAAACTTGGCGAAGGCGTGCGGATACTCGGAGCGGATGTAAACGTAGCCCTTCGTCGCGCCGACGCCGAGCGCGGCGATCGCCATGCCCTCGATCAACACGAACGGATCGCCCTCGAGCAACATGCGATCGGCGAAGGTGCCGCTGTCGCCCTCGTCGGCGTTGCATACGACGTATTTCTGTTCAGCCTCGACGCCGGCCACGGTCCGCCACTTGATTCCGGTGGGAAAGCCGGCGCCGCCGCGCCCGCGCAGGCCCGAGGCGACGACCTCCTCGATCGTGCCCGGCGCCCCGATCGCGATCGCGCGGGTGAGCCCGGCGAGGCCGCCGTGACGGCAATATTCGTCGAGCGACAAGGGATCGATAACGCCGCAACGGGCGAAAATCAGCCGCTGCTGGTCCCTGAAATAGGGGATCGCCGCGACCAGCCCGAGCGCCTTGGGGTGCGCGCCGCCGGACAAGAACTCAGCCTCGAACAGCGAGGGCGCGTCGGCGGGCAGAATCGGACCGTAGGCGAAACGGCCGGCGCGCGTGTCCACCTCGATCATCGGCTCCAGCCAGTAAAGGCCGCGCGAACCGGTGCGCGCCAGCACGATTTCGACGCCGCGCGCCCGCGCCTCCGCCGCGATGGCGCGCGCCGCCTGATCCGCGCCGACCGAGAGGGCCGATGAATCGGCGGGAATGCAGACGCGCGGCGTCATGCCGGCTTTCCGGCGGTTCTGGCCACTATGGCGTCGATCCGATCGCGGTCGAGCCGCCCAATCGGTTCGCCGTCGAGTAGCGCGGCGGGCGAAAGCGCGCAATTTCCAAGGCAATAGACGGTCTCGACCCGGAGCGGCGCGCGGGGCTCGGGGCGGTCGAGTTGAAGTTCGTGCGCTTGGCTGAGATGGGCGACCAGATCCTCGCAGCCGAGCGCCTGGCACGATTCGGCTCGGCACAATTTCAGCGTCGCCCCGTCGACCGGCGCCCGGCGAAAGTCATGGTAGAAGCTGACGACGCCGAGGACTTCGGCGCGGGATAGGTTGAGCGCCTCGGCGATCGCCGGGATTGCGGCGTCGTCGATGTAGCCAAAACAATCTTGCAAAGCGTGAAGGATCGGCAGGGCGGCGCCGGGTTCGGCGCTCATCGCTGCGATCAAGGCGCGCGCCTGGGCGTCGTCCCAAGGCGTCCTGCCCGTCATCTCGGACCCTCCCGCGCCACGCGCGCCTTCACCGGGGGCTCGCAGCGTCTAGAATTGATCTAATGTTCCCGGCAAAATCCCCCAGCCTGCGTCGCGATGCAAATCAATCCTTTGGACTGATCGATAGATGATCTCTATCAATTGGCCTTGACCGGCGCAACGATGAGCGCGCCGATATTGTCGGGTTGCTCCATGGCGAAGAGCTTGCGCGCCAGCGGGGCGGGCGGTTCGCGGTCGGCCATGATGAGGCCGATGGTGCGCCGCGCGATCGGCTCGATGAGCTCTATGGCGCGCGTGTTGCGCGGAATGCCGAAGAACTGCAGCAGTTGCCGCGGCACGATCGCCGACAATCGGCCGGAGCCGGCGTGCGAAACCAGATTGAAGATCGAGTTGGTTTCGACCGAGGGTTTGGGGGTCTCGCCGACCGAGCGAAAGACCCCGTCGATAATGCGGCGGTTCTGCATGTCGGGCGTCAGCAGGCACAGCGGCGCCGCGGCGGCCTCCTTCCAGGAAATCGCCCGCCGCCCGGCGTAGCGGCCCGAGGCGGGGGTCAAGAAGACATATTCTTCCTGGTAGATCGGCTTGGCCTTGACCCGCTCCAGCGGCTCGTTGTCCAAATAGGTCAGGCCGACGTCGAGTTCGAAATTGGCGATGCCGCGCTCGATCCCCTGCGAATTCAACGACAACACGGCGACCGTGACTTGCGGATAGCGGGCGATGAACGGCGCGGTGAGTTGCGAAACAATCGGCAGCGCCGTGGGGATGGCGCCGAGCCGCAGCCGGCCGGACAGCCCTTTGTCCAGTTCGTCGATGTCCCTGCGCAAGGCCTCGGCCTCGGCGAGGATGCGACGGGCGTGCTGCAGCGCGAGTTCGCCCTGCCGCGTCAGTCCGACAAAGCGGTGGCCGCGTTCGACGATTGGCGCGCCAAGGTCCGCCTCGAGCAAGCGAATCGCCGCCGAGAGCGTCGGTTGCGTCACATGGCACGCCTCCGCCGCGCGGCCGAAATGCTTTTCGCGCGCCAAGGCCACAAGATATTCCAATTGCCGCAGCACCATGGCGGGCGCAGTCTAGCCGGCGCGGCGCTTCCGCGATAGCCCGCCTCTATCGATTGCAGCGGCGCCAGCTAGGCGCTATGCCACCGCCGGCCGCCTGAATGGGAGTGGTTCTTGAGCCCAGCCAAATCGAGCCGCAAATCCTTCCGTTCGCCGCCGCCGCCGCGCGCCCTCGCCATCGCGGTCGCCGTAATCGCGCTGCTCGGCTTAGGAATTTGGGTTGCGGCCACGCCGTCGCGCCATGCGGCCGCGCTGGTCGGCGGACCCTTCTTGCTCCAGACCGGCGACGGCAAGACGCTGAGCGATGCCGACATGAAGGGTCGAGCGTTTCTCGTCTATTTCGGCTACACGCACTGTCCCGACATTTGCCCGACGACGCTGGCGGAGATCTCGGACGTGCTGCGCCGCATGGGCGACAAGCCGATCCGCGCGCTGTTCATCACCGTCGATCCCGAGCGCGACACCCCGGCCACGATGGCCGACTACGTCAGCAGCTTCGATCCCCGCATCATCGGCCTTTCCGGCAGCGCGGAGCAAATCGCCGCGGTCGAGAAGGCCTACCGCGTCTATGCGCGCAAAGGGCCCTCGAACGCCAACGGCGACTATTCGATGGATCACTCTTCGGTGGTTTACCTCATGGACGGCGGCGGCGCCTTCGTCGAGGCGCTCGATCTCGAACGCCCGCCGGAGGAAGTCGCCAAGGAACTGTCGGCCTATTTCTAGCCCCGCCCCGCGCGCGAAGGCGAATTCGGCGTGGCGTCGCTGCGGGCCGTCAGGCGATCGCCTTGCCGGTCGTCGCAAAGACCGTGACGTCGTCGGCGGCGAGCGTGGCGAGCGATATGTTGAACGTCATCGCCAACGGCCCGGAATAGGCCGAGCCCCAGGGATTGTGGAGGGTCAGCATGTCGGTGGCCGCGCTGGTCCCGGCGGTATAGCCGACGACTTCGTACATGTGGTCGGAGACGATATTGCCGCTTTGGATGTTCGACGTGCCGACGAGCATTTCCTCGCCCGACTTCCAATCCGCTGAAAACAGCGAGTTGTCGGTGGAAAAGGTCGAAGCCGCCGTCTTCGAGGTGAAGGAATAGTCGTTCACCGCCTGGCCGGTGAGTTCGGTCAAGGCGTAACCGCTGCCGGCGTCGATGCCGGCGTAGGAGTCGCTCGCCTGGTTGAGTTCCTCGCCGTGCGGCGCGGCGGCCTGGGCGTTGAGCTCAGCGTAGGCCTTCTCGACCAGTTCCGACCAGGCGGGGGCGGTCGCGGCGTCGTTGGCGAATTCGAGGCCCGATCCGTTCGCCCAGGAATATCCTTTCGGCATCGTCGGCAATTGGCTGTTGACGGTGACGTAGTCTGGCTGCCCATTGACGACGAACTCGACGCTGTAAGTGCCGTTGCCGTTGCTGGTGATCATGTGTTCGATGTCGGTCGGATCCTGCAGCGCGACATCGGCCAATGCGGACATGAAGTAGCAGTCGCCGAGGTAGCCCTGGTTGACGTCGGTGTAGAGCGGCTTGCTGTTCGCGCCGAAGAGCGGCTGCGTCGTCGCTTGATATGTGGGGTTGTAGTTCGCTTCGCCGATCGACGAGACGCTCATGCTCGGCAGGTTGGTCCCCAGGAACCACGTGCCGATCAACTCGGTGGCCTGGGTCTGGGTCGAGGTCGCGCTGAGGTTGCCGAGCTTGGTCGCGGTCGCCGACCCGCCGTTCCAGGTGGCGTTGGCGGTGTTGCCGTCGACGACGTCCTGGGTGATCTGCTGCACGTAAGGCGAGGCGCTGATGCCGCTCGAAGCGTTGAGCAGCGAGGCGAGCGTCTGGAGCGTGCTGAACTTGCTGGCGGTCATGCCGCCGACCGCGGCGTCCTGAAGGATCGTCAGCATCGCGCTGTAGCTGAGCGAATTGTTGACCATCAGCTTGGCGACATCGGCTTCGATGCCGGCGTTGCTGAGCTTGGCGAGGATGGTGGAGGCCGGCGGGGTGGAAGAGCCGCTCGGACCGCCGCTCGAGCTCGACGATCCCGAAGGCGTCGTCAACGACGCCGTGCCGGAGGTCGACGACTTGGGGGCGAGCGAAGCGCTGTCGAAAAGCGACGCCGTCGGCGCCGGACTCGGCGGCACGATCAACAGGCTGAGGTTGTAGCTGTCCGCGCCGGCGACATCGGGGAGGTTCGACCCCCAGCCGTCGGACGAATTCGAACCGTCTGACTCGTCGGTCGGCGTCCGCGGACGGCCGGAATTGACGTAACGGTCGAACTGCGAGACGAAATTCGAGATCGTCATCGGCCTCACCCCGTGCTGTGAACGCAACTTCGGGTGACGCTAAGCGCCAGTCCTGAGGAACAGGTTACAAAGTTAGGTTAAAATTGCGGGGATTGGCGTCTTTTGCGTGTCGAAGCGCCGCGCCGTCGCCGCCCCGCGCTCCCGGCCGTCAATCGAGCCGCATGGCGATGCCCGCCGCCGCCATGTGTTCCTTGGCTTGGCGAAGGGTGAATTCGCCGAAATGGAAGATCGAGGCCGCGAGCGCCGCGTTGGCGTGGCCTTCGAGGACTCCGGCGACGAGATGGTCGAGCGTCCCGACCCCGCCCGAGGCGATGACGGGGATCGTCACCGCGTCGGCGACGGCGCGGGTCAGCGCGATGTCGAAGCCGGTCTTGGCGCCGTCGCGGTCCATCGAGGTCAAGAGGATTTCGCCGGCGCCGAGCGCGGTGACTTCGCGCGCGTAATCGACCGCGTCGATCCCTGTCGGGCGGCGACCGCCGTGGGTGAAGATCTGCCAGCGCGGCGGTTCGCCCGGTTGCGAGATTCTGCTTGGCGTCGATGGCGACGACGACGCATTGGCTGCCGAATTTCTCCGCGGCGGCGCGCACGAAGCGCCGATCGGCGACGGCGGCCGAATTGATCGAGACCTTATCGGCGCCGGCGAGCAGGAGATTGCGGATGTCCTCGAGCGCGCGCACGCCGCCGCCGACGGTGAGCGGCATGAAGCAGACTTCGGCGGTGCGTCGGACGACGTCGATCAGCGTGCCGCGGTTCTCGTGGCTCGCGGTGATGTCGAGAAAGCACAGTTCGTCGGCGCCCGCCTTGTCGTAGGCGATGGCGCATTCGACGGGATCGCCGGCGTCGCGCAGGTCGACGAAATTGACGCCCTTGACGACACGGCCGTCCTTGACGTCGAGGCAGGGGATGAGGCGGGATTTGAGCATCACTCGGCGGCGGACTTCAAGGGAGGCCGTTTGATGAAATCCCAAAAGGCTCCAACCATCCTTCCCGTGCAGTCGGAAGAGCTCACGTCGGCGATAAAGAACAGGCGCGAGCCGGCAAAATTGAGAAACCGGTCCGAAACTTCGGACGCCGAGAGGCCGCTCTTGAGAAAGCAGACGTGACCGTCGAGGGCGTACATTTGCGCGCCGGCGTCGAGCGAATCGACGAAGCTTTGTAGGTCGATCTCCGACGCATTGCCATCGTCGAAAACCAGGAGATGTCTCTTCACGCCTTGTCTCCGTCGCTAAATGCCCCCGGCAAGCTCTCGGTTCGAGGGATCTCTCGGGCCACGTCAACAATCTCAGCGCTGGCGCCCTGTTTGTAAAGCATCTGCAGCGCGCGCTGTCGGAGGCGGTACTCCTCCGACTGCAGCCGATCGGGATCGCGAAACAAGATCACGAAGTAGGCAACGAATGTCGCCGTTACAATCGCCACAGCGAAAGCGAATAGGAATACGCGCGCCGACGATTCGCCGACCAGAACCGCCAGAACGAGCGCCAGCGGGGCGGTGATTACGGTCAGCCAAAGCAGCGGATTGATCGCGGTTCGAACCACACGGACCGTATCCGCTCCGGACGCCGTCGCTCTGACGATGTCTTCCAGTTTCAAGAGGACCCCCCACCGTCGGCAGCCGGTTGTGGCTTCTCGTTGCCCACCTTCGTCGCTCGGATCAACGCAAGCGCTTCGCTCGCGTCGAGCCGCCCGTCGTAGAGCGCCCGGCCGGATATGGCGCCGGCGAGACGGGCGCAATCGGGCTCGAGCAGGCGCTTGACGTCCTCGATCGAGGCAAGCCCGCCCGAGGCGACGACGGGGATGGCGACGGCCTCGGCGAGCGCCATGGTCGCTGCGATATTGAGCCCCTGCATCACGCCGTCGCGGCTGATGTCGGTATAGATCAGCGCCGCGACGCCGGCGTCCTCGAAGCGACGGCCGAGGTCGAGCGCCGACATCGCCGACGTCCTGGCCCAGCCG
>CAVWKL010000211.1:0-6684 GCA_963755075.1 uncultured Alphaproteobacteria bacterium | reverse complement strand
GTCGGTGGCGAAGAGCCCGGTCGACTTGACGTCGACGACGAAGGAGGCGTTGGCGTGCAGCTTGGAAAGGTCGCGCGCCAGCATCACGCCGATCTTGTCGGCGAAGATCTCGTGTCCCTCGTTGTCGACGATGCCGCAACGGTCGCCGTCGCCGTCGAACCCCAACGCGACGTTGGCGCGCGCTTCCTTGACCGCGGTCGCCATCGCCCGCAGCATGTCCAAATCCTCGGGGTTGGGGTTGTAGCGCGGGAAGGTGAAATCGAGATTGCAATCGAGCGGCACGACTTCGCAGCCGAGCGCGCCGAGCACCTTCAGCGCGAAGGCGCCCGCCGTGCCGTTGCCGCAGGCGGCGACCACTTTCAGCCGGCGCCTGAGCTTCGGTCGGGCGGTCAGGTCGGCGATGTAGCGGGCGGGAAAATCGGCGACGAATTCGTAGGCGCCGCCTTCCGCGGCGCGCGATTCGCCGCGAAGGACGATCTCGCTCAAACGGCTCATTTCCTTCGGCCCGAAGGTCACCGGCCGCGCCGCCCCCATCTTGACGCCGGTCCAGCCGTTGTCGTTGTGCGAGGCGGTGACCATCGCCACCGCCGGCGCGTCGAGGGCGAACTGGGCGAAATAGGCCATCGGCGTGATGGCGAGGCCGATGTCGCGCACCCGGACGCCGGCGGCCATCAGGCCGCAGATCAGCGCGTATTTGATCGCGCTGGAATAGGCGCGAAAATCGTGGGCGACGACGATCTCCTTCTTGACCGCCAATTCGTCGAGCAGCGCGCCGAGTCCCATGCCCAGCGCCTGCACGCCCATCAGGTTGATTTCCTGCGGGTAGAGCCAGCGCGCGTCATACTCGCGAAAGCCGGTCGGCTTCACCATCGGCGCCGATTCGTACGCGTAGGTGTTGGGGCTGAGCTGAGGTTGGGGCAGGGGAAGCACGGGCGGCCTCGCGTGAGGGAAAGCGCAGCCCTTGCCTAGCCGATTGCGGCCCGGATAAAAAGGCCCGTCATCGTCGCGCCTTCGCCGGCCGAGCGCGTCACTGCTTGAGGACGAGCACGCCGTCGCGTTGCTCGACGGCGGCGAGCCGCTTGAGAAAGCTCGCCCCGAGCAGGTTGGTGGCGCCCGCGCCCGGCGCCATCACCACGGCCTGCACGTCGTTCATCTCGATCGCCCCGAGGCTTACCTGCCGGAGAACGACGGGCGAGGCGAAGGAGACGCCGTTGGCGGTGTTCATCCGCCATTTCGCCGCCGAGGCGTCGGCGAGGACGCCGAGGCGCGCCGCGGTCTCGGCCGTCAGCGCGACCACGCTCGCGCCGGTGTCGACCATGACCTCGACCTCCTGCCCCTCGATCAGCGCATTGGCGCGGAACTGGCCGAGCCCGTCCGCCGCGATCGAGGCCTGGCGAAAACCGGGATCGTCGGGCGCCGCGGCGTCGGTCGAGACGGGAGCGATCGGCGCTGGCGCCGCCGGCGCGGCGAGGCGCTCGGAAAACAGCGAGGGCGCCGAAAACCCGATGATCAAGGCCGCCACGGCGAAAATCAACGCATTCTTCAGCATGAGAGCGCCTGCCGCCGCGAGAGTCGCGGAACTTGGTGCGCAAGACTGCCGGCCGCGGGCAAAAATTCAGTAAAGGCGATGGCGGCGCGCTGGTAAACGCGACGCTTTTCTTAAGCGCAGCCCCGTCCAGTCGAGCGTCTTCGTATACAAATCGCCAACGTCCGGGACTCAGCCGTCCCTCGGCAAGGCCGGCTCCCGTTTCAAGCCGCTAGGCTTCTTTCGGCGCAACGGGCTTCGGGCGCGGCGTCGAAGCGCAGCTTCGTCAGTGGAGCGACAAGTTTGACGGCGCGGCCTCGTTCGGCGAGCGCATCAGGCGGCTGAAGTCGAAATCGTCGTTCGCCTGGAAGAACGACCCGCCGACGCGATTGTCGGCGTCGACGTAGACATGGAGCGCCTCGGTCTCTTGCAGCCACCGCGCCCCGTCGGCGCCTTTCAGCATGGCGATCGTCGAATACAACCCCGCGCGCAGACACGAGTTCGGCCGCGACAGTGACCGAGGCCAGTCCGCTGACCGGCCAACCCGTCGTGGGATCGAAAATGTGCTCGTATCGCCGTCCGTCGAAATCCCAGAAGCCCTCGGAGCCGCCGCTGGTCGCGACGCCGCCGCGCGTCACGAACAGCGTCGCCAGCGCGCTTTCCGGCGCTCTCGGGTCGCGGACGCCGATGCGCCACGGCGTTCCCTCGGGGTGAAGGCCAATCGCCGCGATATCGCCGCCGAGGTCGACGAGCCCGCTGACGATCCCCCGCCGGCGACACACGATCGCGGCGCGATCGGCGGCGTATTCCTTGCCGATCGCGCCGAGGTCGATCTGCATGTCGCGCTGGCCGAACGACAGCCACGGCCGCTTCCAAGCGACCTTGTGAAGGCCGACGCGGGCGAGCGCCCGCGCGATCTGGCGCTGCGTCGGTGGGGCGGCGATATTGTCTCTCCAGATTTCACGCAGCGCGCTGGTGGTGACGTCGAACAGGCCGCCGGAAACGCGGTAGGCCTCGTAGGCGAGGTCGACGAGGCCGGCGGCCTCGGGGGTGAGCGAAATCGCGCCGCCTCGTTGCGCCGCGTCGTTGATCGCGCTGACGACGCTGTCCGGGCGGCAGCGCGAATAGGCGCGCTCGATCCTGCGCACTTCCGAAATTGCCGCGCTGGCGGCGCGCGCCGCTGCGCCATCGTCGTCGGCGTAGAGCCTCAATTCGCATCGCGTTCCCATCGCCGTAAATGGGTAGCAGCGCGGCTCGATGGCGGGCATCGTCTTGTTCGCTCCGGGTGTGAATAGGGGGCGCCGATCGCCTCGGCGCAGCCGGGCCGAAGGCCAAGCCCGCGCATTGTCCCCGCCTCCGCTTGCCCGAGACTGACCGAGGCGCGCAAGGCGGCCCGGCGACGGCGCCGCAAGCGTTGACGCAGATCAATGCCGCAAGCGGGTAAGATGCGTCACGCCATCCCAACCGCGGCGGCGTCTCGGCGCGCGGGGGTCTCCCGGGAAGGCGAAATGGACGAGGCTGAGTTTCCGACGATCCTGGCGCGCGGATTGATCGCGGCCGCGCCGCCGCCGCTTCTCGATCTCGGCGCCGCCGCGCTGCTCGACAGAATGGGGCGCAATCACCCCGATTTGTTCCGGGCGCTCGCCGAATTTCGCCGAACGGTCATCCTCGTCGAGCTGAGCGATCTGCCGCATCGCTTCCTGCTGCAATTCGGCGAAGGCCCGCCGTCGCTGAAGCTGGCGAGCGCGCGCGAAGCTCGCTCCGAGGCGAGCGTGAAGGGGTCGCTGGAGGCGCTGCTGGCGCTGCTCGAGGGCCGCATCGACGGCGACGCGCTGTTCTTCACCCGCGAACTCGTCATCTCGGGCGACGCCTCGGCCGTGGTGGCGCTGCGCAACATCCTCGACCGCGAAAGCATCGTGTTGCTCGACGAGGCGTCCTCCTTGTTCGGTCCGCTGCGACGCATCGCGCGCGCCGCCGCTCTGCGCTGGGAGCGGCGAGCCGAGCGTCTGCGCGATCTCTTCCTTCCCGTGCGCGGCGGCTTGGGCGGCGACGCGGACGGGGCGGCCGAACACGAGCGCTTGCGCGCCGAGATCGAGGCGCTGAAGACGCGCCTGAGCAAGTTGGAGGCGCGGCGACGTCACGGCGAAGGGCAGGCGGCGTGAGACCCCCGACCTATCTCGAGCTGGTCTGTCCCGCTGGCACCCCCGCGGCGTTGCGGGCGGCGGTCGAGGCGGGCGCCGACACCGTCTATTGCGGCTTTCGCGATTGCACCAATGCGCGCAACTATCCCGGCCTGAATTTCGATCTTAAGGAGATGCGCGACGGCATCGCCTACGCCCATGCGCGCGGGCGACGCGTGCTTGTCGCCGTGAACACCTTTCCCCGCGCCGGCGACGTCGAGCCCTGGCGGCGCGCCGTCGACAACGCCGCCGAATTCGGCGCGGACGCGGTCATCCTCGCCGATATCGGCGTGCTCGACTATGCGACCCATCGCTACCCCAAAATGCGCCGTCACCTCTCGGTGCAGGCCGCCGCTTCCAATCCGCTGTTCGATCGATTTCTATCGCGAGAACTTCGGCGTCAGCCGCGTCGTGTTGCCCCGCGTGCTGTCGGTGGAGGAGGTCGCGGCGCTGATCGCTCGGATGAAGGTCGAGGCCGAGGTCTTCGCCTTCGGCTCTCTGGGCACGATGGTCGAGGGGCGCTGCTACCTCTCCTCCTACATCACCGGCCGTTCGCCGAGCTGCGACGGCGTCTGCGCCCCGGCCGAGTTCGTCTCCTACCGCGAGGAAGGCGGGTTCATGGTCTCGCGGCTTGGCGACGTCATGACCAACCGCTACGCCAAGCACGAGAACGCCGCCTATCCGACCCCCTGCAAGAGCCGCCTCCTCGCCAATGGCGTCGCCTCCTATCTGTTCGAAGAGCCGGTGGGGCTCAACGCCGTGTCGATCCTGACGCGCCTCAAGGCGGCGGGCGTGACCGCGCTCAAGATCGAGGGGCGACAGCGCGGCCGCGCCTATGTCGGCCAGGTCGTGGCGGCCTTTCGCGCCGTGCTCGACGCGCTGGCGCTGGGCGAGGACACGCCGGCGGCGGTCGGCGACCTCAACGCCATCGCCGAGGGAGGGAAGGTGACATTGAGCGCTTACAAGAAGGGTTGGCGATGAGCGCCTTGACGCTGGGGCCGATCCTCTACAACTGGACGGCGGCGCGGCGGCGCGACTTCTACTTTCGCATCGCCGACGAGGCCCCGATCGATTGCGTCTATCTCGGCGAGGTCGTGTGCTCCAAGCGCGAGCCGTTTTTCGTCGACGACCTGCCGCTCATCGCCGACCGGCTGCGCGCCGCGGGCAAGCAGGTGGCGCTGTCGACCTTGGCCCTGATCACCGCCGATCGCGAGATGGAGGCGATCCGCGAGCGTTGCCGCGGCGACATGCTGATCGAGGCCAACGACGTCGCCGGCATCGAGGCGCTCGCCGGCGCGCCCTACATCGCCGGTCCCTTCATCAACGTCTTCAACGAGGCGACGCTCGACTTCCTGGTGCGGGCCGGGGCGGTCCGGGTCAACACGCCGGTGGAACTGTCGGCTTCGGCGATCGCGACGCTGGCCCGCCACAGCCCGGTCGAGACCGAAACGCTGGCCTTCGGACGCCAGCCGCTTTCGCTTTCGATGCGCTGCTATCACGCGCGCGCCTACGGCCTGAACAAGGACGCCTGCCAGTTCGTCTGCGAGCGCGATCCCGACGGCCTTTACGCCGACCAGCTCGACGGCAAGCGCCTGCTGACGATCAACGGCACCCAAACCCTGTCGCACGGCTACGCGGCGCTGCTGCAAGAGCTCGACGCATTGACGTCGGCCGGGGTGACGCATTTCCGGCTTTCGCCGCAGGCGATCGACATGGTGAAGGTGGCCGAGCTCTATCGCGCCGCTCTCGATCGCGCCATCTCGCCTGAGGAGGCGCTTGCCAAGCTGCGCGCCCTCGCCGACCCGACGCCGTTCGTCAACGGCTACATCCGCGGCCGCGAGGGCATGAGCTGGAGCGCGACGGCCTTGTAGACGGGCGCGTCGAGCGCCGCGTTCTTCCGCCGGCGCCGCGCGGGAAGGCGCGCGGCCGTTGGCCTAAGTGTCTGTCCGGGAACATATTGAATCGGCTGAGTCATTTGTGATTCAAGGGAGGCGGCCTGATTCTTTGGGGAGCCGCCGCCGATGTGGACGAAGGAAAACCGCGCTCGCTACGATCGCAGCCATCTGCGCTATCCCTCTGACCTGACCGACGAGGAGTGGGCGCTGGTCGAGCCGCATATTCCGCCAGCCAAGCGCGGCGGCAACAAGCGAACGGTGAATCTGCGCGAGGTTGTCAACGGCCTGATGTACATCCTGAGCGCCGGTTGTCAGTGGCGAGCGATCCCGAAAGACCTGCCGCCACGTTCGACGGTGTACGATTATTTTGATCTGTGGAGCTGGGACGGCACGCTCGATCGGATCCATGACGCCCTCTATGTCGAATGCCGCCAAAGAGCAGAGCGCGAGGCGTCTCCGACCGCGGCCATCATCGACAGCCAGAGCGTGAAAAGCGCTGAAAAAGGGGGGTCCACGACCCGCATGGCTACGATGCGGGCAAGAAGATCAAAGGCAAGAAGCGGCATATTCTCGTCGACACGCAGGGCCTCCTGATGCGCGCCATCGTGCATGGGGCCGATGTTCAGGACCGCGACGGCGGCGTGCTCCTGATGGCGACGTTGTTCGACCTCTATCCCTTCCTTGTGAAGCTCTACGCCGATGGCGGATATCAAGGGGCGCAGTTCCAGGATGCGCTGGCGGCCATTCTCAAGCGCGTGAACGTCGAGATCGTCAAACGCTCCGATCAGGCCCAACGCTTCCTCGTCTTGCCCAAACGATGGATCGTCGAGCGAACCTTCGCCTGGCTCGGACGATGCCGAAGGCTCGCCAAGGATTGGGAGTGCCTCAATCGTAAGGCGCTTGCCTTTCTCAAGCTCGCCTCGATCCGCCTCATGACTCGAAAACTATGCAACTCAAGATGATGTTCCCGGACAGACTCTAAGGCATTCACACTTGTTGGCGACAGCGCGGAAACTCACCTCGCCCCTCACCCAGCCTCTCCTCGCAAGCGGGGAAAGGGGAAGAACCGCGCCGCGCGCTCCTC
>CAVWKL010000210.1:0-15861 GCA_963755075.1 uncultured Alphaproteobacteria bacterium | reverse complement strand
AGTTGCTCGTTCTTGATTTGATATATATTTTACAAATATTCATCATATAATCTGCTCGTTGTTCCAACGGGGTTGTATACGCCTTCGCGGCTGTTAGCTCAAGAACGATCCAAGCCGAAATGGTCGCTCTTCTCATTTTTAGGCCTTTCCTTGGATATTGGTCTGCTTAGGACACATGTGTCGGAGCAAGCAAACATGGTTTCTACCTTCGGTGCACAAATCATAGTTTATACATTACCACCAGTAAGGTCAACATCATCCTGTGTCTTCCTTAGAATTGGCGATTGATCTTGGCCCTTCTCGCTGAGTTCAGGTAGTGCCGTATCGATCCGAATAAGCGCGGCCTCGAAGTGCATTAGGCATATGACACCCTACGAGAATCCATTGTAAGTCAGCGCGTGGGTCTTGGCCTCCATCCGAAAATGTCACTACGTCCCTGTCATCTGGATTACTTGCAAAAAAGTGGAAGCCTCCCAAGCTGTTTGGGTGGGTTATGTCGGAGAGGAATTCGTATTCCTTCTGCACTTTCGGACGTAGAATTTTTAGCTTTTAATCTGCGTGAGAATATTCACCGCCTTCACCGCATCGCCGTGCTTTTGAAGCAATGACTCGCCCCGCGTAACATGGGCTTTTGCTTTCACAAACTCAAAATCTCGACCAAGTCGCCCTTGGCCAGAACCATCTGAAATTTTTGCTCAAAGTCACAGAAAGCGGCAACAGTTTCATAGATCGCCCGAACGCATAGGAGCGAAACAAGGACGTTTTCTGTGAAGAAAAGTCCATAGGAACTCTCAAATAGAATTAAGCATCGCCGAAGATTGGCCTGACAATAACTTCGAATATAGTTGCTAAGGCGAAAGCCAGTCTCCGGTTCCTGCAATGTGATACGATCAATCTTGCGCGCTTCCAAACGCGTAAGCAGCTGATTTAGATCGTTGATCCTTTGTCGGCTGCAAATATCAGTAGGAATTAAGGCAGGGTCGATCATCGGTTGTCCTCGTAAACAGAGGGGCGCTCCGCGTAAAAGTTGCATAAGCTACACTATGGAACTTGCTCGCCCGCCGGTATTTCCGTCGGTAGAGGTCACAAGCCGCCCTTGGACCTTATAGCCCATGGATATCCATAACGTGCGGATTTCTTGACTTTTCTGCCCGCCGCAACGTCCGCCGAGGGTCGACTCCGGCCGATGTCGGACTATCAACGCCCGGACATCGCTGACGGACGGACCGCTATCGTAGACGTGCACAGCCGGGAGGGCAGGAGGCTGCCGAAAACGGTATCTTTGTCCGGTCCAAGTGTCCTGTCACGGTGTCCTGTCGCCGGACAAAACCCGCGGCTTGAGCGACCCCTATGACAAAAGTTCTACAGCGGCGCGCTTCATGTCTGGCGTCACGCTAACATAACGCATTGTGGTTTGGGCCTGTCGATGGCCTGCGAGTTCCATCATCGTCTTCAGCGGCACGGACTTGGCGCTGAGCTTCGTAAGAAAACTGCGGCGACCGCTATGTGAGCTGGCCCCTGTGAACCCCGCCTGCCGATACAGCATGAAGAAATGATAGCAGGCTGTGTTGGCCGTGAAGCCGTCACGCATTTGGGTGGCAAACAGCGGCTTGTCCAATTCCTCGGTGGCAACCTCCTTGAGAGACCGAACGGCAAAACGGCTGAGAAGATACTGGCGCAACTCCGACCGCATGCGTGTCGAAAGAACGACGGAGCGGGAATGGTCGCCCTTTGTCTGATAGGCCTTGAGGTTGATCTCTTCGACGATCTCGCCCTTGAGCCCGACGATATCGCCGACCAACAATGCCGCCACTTCTCCGATCCGCATACCTGCCCAATGGGTCAGCAGCAGCATATTGCGGTCCCGCAACGCATATCTGCGCCGCGCCACGAGCGTAAGCAGGTTCTTTAGCTCCCTATCGCTCAATGTTCGTGCTTGTTTCATAGCCGCTCCTAGCCAAAGAATTTCCTTAGAAACAGCATGTATTCTTTGGCAAGAAATTCCTACCGAAAATGATCGCGAAATGATCGTCAATTATTTCAATGGCTTAACGAAAAGCCAAGGATACTAAGCAGTTCCTTTGGCATTACTGCCGCGATCGGCTGCGCTTGAAGACCGCGGAGCGCTGCCAAACGCGCAAGGCGGACGACCTACTTTGAGTAACTCAAGATCCGCCAACCATTTTCGGTTGTCCACGCGCGTCGGTCGACTGCAAAGTCCTGATTATCGAATAAACACAGGACTTTATGCATGTCGGACGTCTGGAAAATCCGAGCCCTCAACGATGCCGCTCGTGGCACTTTGATCGGATGCAGGGTGATGCTCACGTCGGGAGTTCAGGCATTGGGCAGATTGCCCGAAGTGCTGGCTGCCGTTCGCAGCTTTGACGACTTCAATGCCGACAATGATCCTTACAGCGAGCATGATTTCGGCAGCATCGAATTGTTCGATGAGAAAATCTTCTGGAAATTCGATTACTACGATCGCGATCTCACGTACGGTTCTCCTGACCCCGCGGACCCCTCCGTGACCGTCCGCGTACTCACGATCATGCTTGCGGAGGAGTATTGATTAGGGACTGGCAACCGAACAAGGCTGCGTCGGCGTCTGACCGCGATAAACACGCGAAGTTGGCGGCACTCCGAAAATTTATCGTATGGCAAGAGGTTGAGTTACTCAACATCTTTCGACCTAAAAGCGAAGGCGCGTTGCAATCGTAGCTCGTTATTTCTCAACCACACGCCTCGCCGAGATTGCAACGCCCCTTCGATAGGGAGCGAGCGGAAGTCGAATTATCCGGCGTGGCTCGACTTCCTGAGACTGACTCTGCCGTGGGCGAAGGTGCGCAAACGGCGAGATCGCGCGAATATACCCTGACCTGATTTGCTTTAATTCGAAGCGGAGCCGCGTTGAAGTCGGCCGATCGCGAGTAACCCCGGATGTCGGCACAAAAAAAATAGCCGCGAGATCATCGCGGCTGTCCAGGAGAAATGTGACCCTACGATTTGATCACACGATGCTAACTCCAACCTGATGCGGGTCAGACACGTTCGGTACGGTTCCACACCTTGGCCCCAGCAAACTCTGCGCAAGCCATTTTGACAGTGGCGTACGCCCAACTGGATATTTCATGTAACGTGCCGACTAACGTCTCCACTTCACGTTTTATTCTATATCCTGGAAGCGCCTTGTAATTGCTACGTATCTCGTGACAACGCAATACGAACGCGTCTCCTACCGTTTCCGCCATCTCTTCCAATTTCTTTGTGTCTCCAAGGGACTTGGCCAATTTCACGCACGTTTCGAAATCCTCGTCGGCCCATTCCCCGATAAAGACGGGTACGGGGTTGCCCAGACGCAGCCACGACAACGTTGTGTTCAACTCGTCGGAGCCAAACCAATAAATCGTCAGACGCGGCTTGGGAACATTTGTATAGCCAACTCTAAGTACCACTTCCACCGCCTGTGCGACGTCCACATCCTTGGGTCTCTGCGGTACTATTGAACAATACTGGTTAATGTGCTTGATGTCAGCCTCAGAGAGCTCCTCGTCGTAGATTGCTAGATATTGAGCCATTAGTATCTCCTATTGTTTTGTGTATTTGGGGTTGTCGAATTCTACGTATTTTGGTGCAGCATTCGAGACGAGTCTCTTCAACGTTTCCAAAATGCTCTACGGACGCGCGGCCAAGAGCGCGGGGCAATCACTCGACACCTGAGGCCGACGAATGTTGAGTTGCTCAACATGTATTGACCTCAATGCATGCCCCCAGATTGAACCGCATCACTTGGAGTTCAGCAGCGATTGGTCTCGGTGATCACAACGTTCCGCAGCGCGGTGCCGCGACATTGTCGCCAAGGAAGTGGCGCTCGATGCTTTCTCGCGCACTCCAATCGAGCCGTGACTCACGCAACGGGCCGTTGATCTTCGCCGCTGTCGTAGCGTTCGCTATTGTAGCCATGGCGAAGATGGGAGAACGTGTCCTGGTATGTACGCAATACATATTCGCTGCCAGAACTCCATGACCTTCTCGATTGCTTCCACGCCAGCGCCCACGTGTTTGGCGATAGTGTGGTCGTGGTCCAGGCTCTCGCTGTCGAACACGCGGTTGGCGAGCGCGATTGCCCAACAAAGAGCGGCCAGATTGTGATGCGCAAGAAGGTGGTTGCTGAGTGTGTCGTGGTTGCTGGTGGCCATGACTCTCGTTCGCACACAGAAATCAGCGAGCGTCATGTGATTCCCGATAGGGCTTGGCCAGGGCCAAGGTAGCGGATTGCCCACATAGGCATAGCCGTCGAGCACCTTGCGATCTGGCAATGTCATGTTTTTGTCGAGAATGGGAATTGTGTAGGCTTTCTTCAGCGATAGCAGCAAGAATGGGCTCGACGTATCGTAGCTGATGCGGAGGTCAGGATTGATATGGCGATTGATGCTGCGCTGGACAGCTGTCAACAGCACCGCCGTCTCAAGCTCGCACGTGCCAAGAACATGAATCCACTTCTTGTTTTGTAACTGTCCTTCGTCCGCCATACGAATGAGACGGCGGCAAAACTCGTACATGTTGTGGCGCAGCAATCCCGCGAACGCCCAGCCCTCGAATTCGTATACTTTGACAGCGTCGTACCAAGCGTCAGCCTCGTCAGGCGTATTTCCTTGTAGGACGTTGAGAAGTTTGAGTTCAGATGAGCGGCGATGGCTTCGAAAGAATTCGAGATGCTCCAACGTCTGCTTGAGGCAGTCAGCCGTGCTAGCGAACGCGTACCCAGGCTTGAGCACGGGACCCGTGGGAACGTCGAGCGTCATGGCGTAGTCGGCATTCAGCTCCATCCAACGCAGGATGGTTGGGCGATCTCTGCGGGCATTGATGCGCTTGCTGTTCTGCGCGATCTGATAGCCGCCGCTATCGCAGATCAGCGTCGTGGCTTTGCGGTCCCGCTCCGTGATGATGCAGGGGCGGCTCTGGTTGAACGCTTGTCCCGCGGAACTCATCACGTGACTGATATGGAAGAAATCGCGGTTGGCGGGGTCGAGGAAATTCAGTGCATTTGGGCTGACGCCCTGGGGTAGCGGCCGTGACCATCGTTGGGCGTAAACGTCCATCGCGTAGCCAGGCGTCACAGACGGAATATAGACAGCCTGATCCTTGGGCGTGGGATCGTTTTCGATGTGGTTTTGCACTTGCGGGTAGTATGTGGCAAAGGGGTGGCGATGATCGCCCATGGCGACCTCCGTTTCACTCGAGTTGAAGGGATGTTTGGTGAGAGAGTAGAGGCGGGACGAGCGTTGCTCGCCCCTGCCTTATCTTCATCTTGCTTACGCGACTTCAGGCAGCGCCACGTCGCAGCGCATCTGTTCGACGCGCTTGATATTCAGCGCACCGCTTGCCGTCGCTATGGGCTGGAAGACCTCGTACACGCCGAGGGCGTCAGCCCAACTCACGCGGAGCATGCCACCAGTGTCGCCAGACACATGGAAGGTCTGGGCGTGCTGGCTCTTGAGCGCTGCCACGAGGTCGTGCAGGTCGCGCGGACGGAGCGTAAGCGCCACCGTCTCCGCCGTCGTACCTGAACAAGGCACGATCACGGCGTCTTGCCCTTCGACCGTATGGGCAATAGCCCCGTTGCCGAAGGTGAGCGTCATCAGCTTTTGGCCCTTCTTGCCGCTGACGCTCTCGGCCCAGTCTTTGAGACGCGACTCGTAGAGCGTCTCCACATCCGCCAAGGTCACCGCGACCTTGAACCGCGCCTTGAAGCCGTCGACATCCAACGGCTTATACTTCTGCGTCGACATGTCGTCGCAGGAGATCGGCAAGATCATCGGCGTCATCGACGAGATCGCCTTCCAAACCAACTTGCTCGCGCTCAACGCCGGCGTCGAAGCGGCGCGGGCAGGAGACGCCGGAAAAGGCTTCGCGGTCGTCGCCTCGGAAGTCCGGGCGCTGGCGCAACGCTCGGCGGAGGCTGCGAAGGAAATCAAGGGCCTCATCTCCACCTCCGAAGAACAGGTGCAATCGGGCGTGGGGCTGGTGGCCGAAACCGGCCGCTCGCTGGAACGCATCGCTGCGAAGGTCGCCGAGATCAACACGGTGGTCGCGGACATCGCGACCGGAGCGCAAGAGCAATCCACCGCCTTGCAGCAGATCAACGCGGCAGTCGAGCAGATGAGCTCGACAACGCAAGCAAATGCCGCAATGGTCGAGGAATCGACGGCTTCGGGACACTCTCTGTCGGCTGAGAGCGCAAAGCTGTCGCGCCTCGTCGGCCAGTTCAGGGTCGGCTCGGCGACGGACGCCGACCGGCTGCGCGGCGAGCCGGCGAAAGCCCCGCCGCACGCCTTCAAGGACGCCGGCGCGCGACGTTACGCCAAAGCCTCATGATCCCATGCGCGAGCCGGGACGTGCGCGAGCCGGGACGCGTTCCCGGCCCGCATTTTCTGCGGCACATGACCGCTCTCGCCGAAGCCTCAATTCGACGGGCGTCGAAGATCTCTCAGTGGAGTAGCGCCTGGGTTCCCCTCCCGAGGTTCGGAACAGCTCACAGCCCGCCAATCGGCATACGTTGCGGAGCGCAATCTAAGTTCGTGCGGCTTCGCGGCCGGCCGAAGTGACCCGCGCCTGCCAACCGAATTGCGCGCTTTGGAGGCCGAGCCCGGTGGCTATTCGACGCTCGAACGCCACGAGCGTATGCATGCCGTGATGATTTTGCGCCGGCCAGGACCTCGCCGCGTCCACCCCTCTCCCACTGGGAGGGCCACGGACGGCCGCTTGCGGCCAAGCATCTGACCGAGGCGAAGCGGATCATCTCGGAATTCGGTCCGTCGCCGATGCTCGCGAAAATCGAGGCGTTCCCGGCGGAAGTCATATGATCATTTGGAAAAGCGGGCGACGCTCCGTCGGTCACATGCGTCGGCCACACCCAGACGCGAATGGCGGGTTGCCACCACCGCTGCTGAGGTGACCCGTTGTCTCTATGTCCGCTTCAGAGCCGCGGCGACCGTCGGCTGAATGGCGAAGTTGGGTCGATAGCGTGCGTTCAGGCGGTCTCGACCTGGCTCTCTGCTACGTCTATATGTAGAGTGGGTATCTGCGGTAAACGGGTAGGCACGGAACGAGGCAGGATGTTGAGTTACTCAAAGTAGCTCGACCGCCGCCCGCATCACGTTCTCATTGGCGGTGAGGTAGACCATCGTCGTGCTGACGTTCCTATGCCCGGCCAACGCCGCCAGCACGTGGATGCTGACGCCCTTGTTGGCGAGAATCGTGAGAAAGGTGCGGCGCATCGAGTGCGAAGACGCTGCATCGAGGCCGCAAGCATCATAAAGCCGGCCGAACACCTGCACTAGGCTGTTGGGCGAGAAGCGCTTGCCGAGCTTGCTTACGAACAACGGCCAGTCGGCTTCCTGCGTTCGCCCCCGCAAATAGCGATCGATCTCAGCCTGCGCCTGCGCGCGGAGCAGCACGGTGCGCGCATGGCGGCCTTTCGTCTGGTGGGGCTTCAGCAGAACCTGCTCGCGTACATTGCCCTTTCCGTCAACGACGTCGCTCACGTTCAGCGCGGCAAGCTCACCGACGCGCATGCCGGAATAGAGCGCGAGCAGGAACATGCACCTGTTGCGTGCTGGGAATAGCGAGCGTGCAATCTGGGCAAGAACGACATTCACGTCCCGCTGTTGTAAAACTTGCGCTTGTTTCATAGCGGCCCTCGCAGGATAACTTTTCCATGCGAGCAGCATGTTTTCTTATGTTGCGTTGAGCAACCGGAAATATTCCTGGTCAGAACCCAATGACATCAATGGCTTAACAATAGTTTTCACGTGAGCCCTGGATAATAAAAGTACGATTATATTATCCTAGTACTTCAAATCTGGCGTTTGGTACTCACCCCGGAAAGTCGCTTAAGGGCGGATTGCGGTCATACGGTAGGCAATCTGGGAACGGAAGGTATCCGCCCTGTGCGGAAGTTCCGCGCCTGCGGCTCGTGCTTTCGAAGATCGTGAAGGTTTCGGATATCATTCCAAGCGCACCGGCTTCGTCATTCGGAGAGACCGTTTGACGGTGCTTTGCCCACGAGCTGCCCACGTTTCGCAATTTGGTAAGCTGTCGCCGTAACCCCAACCCCGGGGCAACCTCCAAAGGCAAGCCTCTTCCCGACTTATCAATAAGTAGAGGTATAGCTCATGCCATGAGGTGCAAGAGCGGTGAGGGGAGACCCCCTCACTGCTGTTGTAGTCAAAGTCGGGCGATCAGAGGTCCTTGACCGGAACGCCGTTTCCGCCTTCGAAAATCCGCTTAGGGTTCCCGTTCGCCCCACGTGAGGGCTTGACCGGAACGCCGTTTTCGCCTTCGAAAATCCGACCCCAGCCTGTGTAGATCGACACGGCCATCACGAAGAATAGCGAGATCGAATAGAAGGACGTCATGGCAATCGACACCGGACTGACCTGCGGAATGAAGGCGAACTCGCTGCGCAAACCGCCGATGATCGCCAGGACGATGAAGATGAACGCGCTGAGGAACGGCACGATGGCGGGCAGCGTCATGGCGATGCAGTCGATCAGCACCGCGCGGCGGAACGGGTGAAGCATCTTCTTCTTGCCGATCTCGTCGGCCACCGGGCCGAAGGTGAGAATCGACGCGCTGGTGACGCCGCCGAGCAGCACCGTGGCGGCGGCGATCCCCAGTCCGATGGCGGTTTCGGTTCCGCGTGTGGTCCGGGCCAGCTTGCTGTTGCCGATGTACTCAGCGACGCGGTCCATAGTGCGGCTCGCCCGCAGGACGCCGATGACGCCGAACAGCGACAGGACGAACGTCACGGTGCCGATCATTCCAGTGAAACCCAAGTATAGGAAGCCGCCGACCTTGTCGCCGTCGAGCGAGAAGATGCCCTGCCAGGTGAGAACACCCGAAAGCAGTCCGGTGACGACGCCGACGACGAGACCGACCGGAATAGCCTTGAAGATGTCGCGCGTCTTGACGGCGACCAAGAGCAGCGCGGCGACCGGTATGAGCATAACGAGTCCCTTTGGGGAATACTCATGCGCCGCGATCGACGCTGCACTGACCGGCGTCGAGGCTCCTCCGAATATATAGAAAAGGACGGCCGCGATGATCGCGCTGCATAGCGCGAACTTGAAGCGCGTCGTCACCACGCCGGCGATTTCGGCCGATCCGGAACGCTTCTGGTAGGTTTGCGTGGATGCCGAGGCGACGGTTGTGTCCGAGATCGGTGCGACGTTGTCGCCGAAGATTGCGCCGGCAAGGATGGCGCTCGCCAAGACGACGGGATCGGCTCCGAGCAGGATGCCGGAGGGGTAGAACACCGGAAATCCCGTGAACAGCGTGCCAATCGACGTTCCCGTCGAAGCCGAAATCACGCAGGTGGCGACGAAGACGAAAGCGGTGAGCAGGCTGCCGTGCAGATCGACGGCGCTGGCCACCCATACGAAACTCTCGGCCACGCCGCTCTTCGCTATCAGCTTGGCGAACATGCTGATGACCAGGAGGATGGCGAAGATGGTCACCGCCATGCGCGAACCGATTCCGTCTCTGATGACGGCTGCCCAGTATGCCCCGTAGTTCTTGGCGAAAAACCCGCCGACGATGATCGCCAGGAATGCGCACATCGACAGGAGGTTCATGTCGAACACGTGCAGCACGACGAAACAAGTCGTACAGGCGATTATAAACAAGATCATGGGGAGCAGGGATAATGTCCATCCCCCATGGAATTCCAAGGTCTCTTCGTCCATTTCCATCCCCTATGTTTCGCGTTCAGGACATCGCGACTGACGTAGATAGATTCAGCAATGCAGATCGAATCCTTTCCAGGGCATGATCCACCACTTCTTCGCGCTCGTAACACCCGTGAACGATACGCAAGTAACCTTCTCCGCCGAGGCCATATGGCGTCCCCTCGTTCACGAATACGTTCGCGTTAAGTCGGATGTATTGTGCGACTTCGGCCGATGATCCAAGCTTGGAAATATTCACCCAGGAGAGATAGGAGCTTTCCGGCAAGCTCATGGAAACTCCGGGGATCGAGTTGAAGACTTCAAAAGCCTTCCTACGGCGTTTTTCGAAGATCTTCTTGTAATCCTCAATGAACGACAGATCGCTGAACGCCGCGATGGCGCCTTGCTGGGCTGACGTATTGGTGGCGCCGATAATGTTCACGGCGCAGCCGAACATAACATCCATGATCTTGTCGTCGGCAACGACGTAGCCAACACGCAAACCGCTTAAAGCCATTCCCTTGGATATTGAATAGACCGAGACGGTGCGTTCCGACATGCCTGCGAATCGGGAAATGTCGAACAGTTTGATTCCGTCATAGACCATGTCTTCGAAGGCGTAATCGGCGACCAATATCAGATCGTTTTCGACGATGAAATTTGCGAGCTCCTCGAGCCTGTCCTTGCGCTGAACAGTCGTCGTGGGATTGTTGGGCTGTGTCAGCAGCACCATCTTGGTGTTCTTCGTCAGCCGCTTCCTGTATTCGTCGATGTCGAGCTGATAATTGTCTTCCGGCCGCGTCGGCACCGGCACCGTCTTTCCGCCGAGCAGTGACGGATTGAGGAAATGGCTCGGGTAGCTCGGCGAATGCACGAGCACTTCGTCCCCGGGGCCGACAAAGGGCATCATCGCGAACAGCAGACCCGAATCCGATCCTGGAGTGATGATGATGTTGCGATCGGGATCGACGACAACGCCATTCGTCTTCTCGAGCTTGTCGGCGATCAGTCTCTTCAGATGGGCGTCGCCGATGGGCATGGTGTAGTGCGGCCCCATGCCTTCTTGCAGCGACTTTACTACGGCATTCTCGACATGCTTTGGCATGACGTGGTCTGGAAAGAACGGATCGGCCCAACACATGAGGGCGCCGCCGTTCTTAATGAAATCGTTGAGGGCCGTTCCGACGTCCGCTTTTGTGACGGTCGAAAAGAGCCCCCCCTGCAACGATTGGAATACTCCAACCAGCTTGTCCTTCGCTGTCATTTTCTAGCTCCCTGTCAATTGTCAACGATGAGCGATGGCTTCGATTTCGATCAGCGCCTGCTTCGGGAGCGCCGCGACTTCAACGACTGCGCGCGCCGGCAGGGCCTCTCCGGTGAAGTATTCGGCGTAAATCGCGTTGACTTTCGCGAAGGCGTTCATATCGGTGATGCTCACGTTGACCTTCACGACGTGGGCGAGGGTCAGTCCAGCCGCCTCGACGATGGCCTTGACGTTGTCGAGAGACTGGCGCGCTTGGCCCTCGATATCCTGGCGCTCAAACTTGCCGGTCGTCGGATCGAGCGGGATCTGCCCCGAGACGAACAGCAGGCCGCCAACCTCCACGGCCTGCGAGTACGGACCGATAGCCTTCGGGGCTCGGTCTGTTGCAATCTGGCATCGCATCTAGTGCTCCCTGTTACCGCATGATCATTATCACGATGATAATTTATCATCCACAAGAACGCAAGAGATTTCTCATTGGGGATTGGTTATGGACCGCTGTCGCAGTCCGACCGCGGCGGAAACGCGCGTCTCAAAAATCAACTTAAATTCGATAAAGCCTCTCCAAATCAGCGTGTTAGAAGATTGCTGCCGATTGGCAGGCCCTCCGGTGACGAGCGCCAAGATGCCGCAGTCGCGCCGCAAGGCGCAGTCACCCCACTTCGAAGCTTGAAAAATCCTTCAATCTGTGCGCTAATTGTGATAAGAGAATTATCACCAGAGCGATACGCTCGCAGCTATCGAGGTGGGCTTTGGTTGCGCCGAACCGGTTAGAAGGCGGTCGGAAGAGACTGACGCACGCATGAAAATAGAACGAGCTCTGGAAGACGACGCGACCCTCCGGTCCTATGTCCCCATGGTCGACTTCTATGCCGAGACGCTCGGAAGACACTGCGAAGTGATCCTCCACGATTTGCGTCAGCTGGAATCGTCGATCATAGCGATCCGGAACAACCATATCTCTGGACGGCAAATCGGTGGCTGTATCACTGGCTTTGGATTGGAGCTCTTGGAAAAGAGAATCTACGAAAAGAGGGATTACGTTGCAAATTACGCCGGAAAGACGGAAGATGGGAAGAAGACACTCAGGTCATCTACCTTCTTCATTCGAAATAAGATGAATAAAGTGATAGGAATGCTTTGCGTTAACTTAGATATTTCTGCATTTGTTGCAGCGAAGTCGGCGATCGAGGACTTAATAAGCGTTGGCAATGATGTTCGCGATGGGGAACCAGTTTTGGCCGAGGAGAGTTTCGACCTCGATCCTCAGAAGTTGATCTCCTCGCGCGTCGCTCACGTCCTGGCGAAATTCGGAATAGAACCAGAGCGTATGACGTCGGCGGAAAAAAGCGCTGTAGTTCTCGACCTCGCCGAACTAGGTGTTTTTCGAATTAAGGGAGCGGTATCGGAAGTTTCGCAACTGATTCAGGTATCCGAGCCAACGATCTATCGGTACCTCAAGAAATCCACAGTTCGTTGACTAGACCAAAGTTCGGGTGAGCTGCCACTTGGCGGCCAAGGAGTTGCGGCGGCGAGTGGATCGAAGGATGAGTGTCTGCTTTCAAGCTTCGCCGATGTTATCTTGAAGGTCAGCGTTGGTGAAGGTTTTCGGATGCCGTGAGGCGTACGAAAACCGCCCAAGCAGGAACCCGCGGGGTTGCGTTACGCGCTATGGGGATTTCAGCATTTGCCTGAGGCGGATGAGGTCCGAGCGGCGCCGCGACGGGCTCGACGGAGCTGCGGCGAGTGAGACTTTGCTCCGGGCGACCGCTGGATTGGGAATTGGCCGCCAGCGAGCTTCACGTCTTTTGCCCCGGTCGTGACGACAGGCGCGCGGATGGCGGTCGCCGGAACGTAGGGCGTTGCGGCGCGAGGTAAGCGGGGGCCGTGCCGGGTCACGACGGCGTCCCGGTTGCTGCGGGAGCGTGGGCCGCGCCCGTGCGGCTTTCAATGTCCAGCTCCATCAGGCGCTGGGCGGCAAAACCGATCATTCGGCGCAGATAATCCGCGTCGGGGGTCTTTTCCAAAAGCGCTTGCAGGGCCATTCTGTCGTCGGTCATCGTGGGTTCCTCGGTTGCGTTGATGTTCGCAACCCAGCCCTACCGGAGAATCAGCGATGACCGCCGCAAGCCGCTCGCTCGCTACGGCGCCATGAGGGGCGCGCTTCGCGAGCGGCTTGTTCCCGAAGTGCTACACCACCAGCGGGGACACGACCTTGGGCTCGTTCGAACGTGGGAGATCGTGCGACGCGCTGGCCGCCCGAGGTAGGCTCGGAAACTACCTAAGCGGCCTCTTTTGCTTGACATGGCTCGCCAACCGCTTGACTTCCTACGCCATTATTGTCGGCTCGTAGTCACCGGGTCCGGCGTTCGACCGACCTGACCGCGCAACTCACCAACTCACCGAGGTCATCTCGCCGCGAAAGCCGCAGCGAGCGTCGCGGATTCCGCGCGCGTGCAGGCTCAGCGGGTAGGCGCCCCGATCTGAAGGGACCGAGTTCAACAATTAGCACGTGTCTCAGAAGCGGCCTTTGTCTGACCAAGGGAAGCGCCAGCCGATCTTGCTGGCGTCCCCGGTCCTCCACGCGGCTCGCTTCGGGTTCTCAGGGAGGGAACGGCCCACACAGCGTGAGACCGGGTAGACCGCGCGCCGCAATCGACGAGCATGACGCTCGGAGACTGGCTGACATTCGTCTGACCGCACGCTCCGACTTGCCCCCTGCCGGTCCCACGCTCACTGTGAATGCCCTGAGATGGCTTCGGGAGTGGCCGTCTCACTATCGAACCAGGGAAGTTGAATCCTCGGTTCAATGGCCCACTCCGGGAGCAGCGCGCATGTCGTTTCGGGGACCCCAGCAGCGGCGATCAACGCATCCGGCTCGGTGGCACACCGAACCAACGGATTGCAGCTCGCGTAAGAGCGCTGTGCTCGGAATAGCCAAGCTTGTAAGCAATCTCTGCGAGGTCCAGCCCCCCGTCGGGCAACAAGGCCTCAGCGCGAGCGCGCCGGACCTCGTCAAGCACGGCCTCATAGCCTCTGCCGGCGATGGTCAGCCGACGCTGGAGCGTGCGCGTCGACAGGCCAAGCGCCTTCGCGATCTCAGCCACGGTCGGCGGCCCGCCAGCTAAGCGGCCGCGAACCTCAGCTGCGACCATGCCAATGACGTCGTCGATTGCCGGTGCATCGATGAGTGCCCTGTCGGCGTACGCGTCGATGTATGCGAGCGCGGAAGATGCGATGGGCCGCGAGACGGCGAGGACGGCCGCCCGGTCGAAGACAAGGCGCCAATCTGCAGTTCCAAACTTGACGTCGGTCCCGAATATATCGGCGATGACGCCTCCCGTATCACCTGGCGCAACACAGGCGAGTTCCGCTGACACCGGACGCAGGCGCACACCGAATGCGCGCTCTGGCAACAGCGCCAGGTTCGCGTTGGCCCAGAGCATTGCTGCAGCCTCGGCCCCGCTAGAAGGGTTCTCGCTGCCTAAGAGCCGGTACGTCACTGCAAAAGAACGGTCGTTCACGTCTACCCCGATCCGCACGCCTTCAGCCACAAGGCGGACGTAGCGCGCGACACGCTCGAAAGCGTCCACGAGCGACACCGTATGTGCGGCTGCCTCGCCTATCACTCCCCACGCGCTCGCCCCGGCGAAAGGCGCGAGCTCCGCATCGACCCGATGGCCGCCGGCAAGGTCAGCGAGCGCACCCCATAGCCAAAGAAGCGCCGTTTCTGCGACTCGTCCCGATTTTTGAACTCCGACGCCTCGGACCAAGGCACCAGCCCGTAGATCCTCCACACGCGCGGAATCGGCGAGGCCTGCTGCTGCAGCAGCAGCGAGAATGCCCTCGATGAGTTGCAAGCTTACGGTCGCATGTCGGCCTCGGGTTATCTGAGAGGCCCGTTTCATGGCGCATGATGTCCAGCGACCGGCGGGCCGAGTCAAGCAGGAAATGTTGCCAACGTTTAGATGTTAGATCTTCGATATCCAGCCGTGGAATTACGGTGACGTGCGCTCATTTCCCTTTTTGCTGACGCCGCGTCGGCGAAACGAGGTCCGTTCCCTTCGGGGTGGACGCTCTCTGCCGAAGCGAGCCCGAAAAGACGCATCGTGGTCATCCGGCGCGGGGAGCCGGGCGCGAGAGACGGCGCGGCGGCGCCCGATTCCTCCGGCATTTCAAAATCCTACGCCTCCATATACGAATTTGTCTTTCGGAAAAACGGAATTCGTGCTATCCTTCCCGCGTCGATCCCTCCTCTCCCGGACCCACGCCATGGCGAAGACCCGCAAGACATCGCGCGCCCCCGAACAACCCCCGCCGGCGCCGGCCCGACGCAGCGCGGCGCGGCGCGCCACGGCGGAGCGCAAGCTGCGCATCCTGGAGCGGCTGACGATGGGCGCCTCGGTGGCCAACATCGCCCGCGTCGAGAAGATCACCATCCACCGCGTCCGCCAGATCATCGCCGAGATGCTCGAAAAGCGCGAGGTCGATCCGCCCGCCGGCTTCGTCCAGTTGCAGATCGCTCGCCTGAGCGAGGCGATGGTCGTCGCCCACACGATGATGATGGAGGGCGATCTCAAGGCGATGGATCGGGTGATCAAGCTGACGAGCGAACTCGACCGCTACCACGGCTTCGTCAGCGCGCCCGTCGCCCCTGCGCCGGAGGCCGGGCCGCCGCAAATCGCCGCGCCGCCGCGCGAGCTCATGTTGCCCAAGCCCGCGGCGGACGACGCCGAGGCGGAAATTTTCCGCCTGGCAAACCCTTGAAAGAACACGAAACGCGGCAGGAACCGGCGCGCGTCTCGAGCGTGTTGCGTTGAGGTCGGAGCGCCCCCTCTCCCCGCGCGCGGGGAGAGGCCGGGTGAG
>CAVWKL010000209.1:0-10596 GCA_963755075.1 uncultured Alphaproteobacteria bacterium | reverse complement strand
TCACCCGCCCTCTCCCCGCAAGCGGGGAGAGGGGAGCAACGGCGCCGCCTCTTCTTCCCCTCTCCCCGCTTGCGGGGAGAGGCAGGGTGAGGGGCGAGGCGAGTTTCCGCTCCGTCGCCGGACTTCCGGCCATTCAAGCCTTTCCAAGGAAATTCCAAGGAAATTCCAAATTTTTCTTTGGCCGTTTTATGGAAAATCAAAGGCTTGCGAGAGAAAAAGGGAAATTGTCGCCGTCCTCCAAGTTTTTTCGCCGATCCTCCTCCGAGAGCCCAACCCGCGCAGCCGTCAAGATGCGAACGTCGCCGCCCCCTGGGGGAGGCGCGATCGCGAAACAAGCCTAACACGGATTTCGTTTATCAGAAAGCGTAATTTTTAGAGTTTCCGCTTTCGCCAAGCCCGCCACGGCGCCGCAGACAATCAGCGCCCGCCCCGCGGCGATCGCGGGCTTCAACGCGTCTGGGGAATCGTCCGCCATCGCCCGCCTTTTCGCCGGGAGCCGCCGACAAATCTACTCGTGTTCCCAGCGTATTCAAAGCGGCTTGTGCGCGCGGCCGCGCAGCGGCGCAAGAAAGCCCTCCGGCGATCGTCGTTGCTCTGCGGCCCCTGGATCGCCGCGTCGCTTCGCTCCTCGCGATGACGGCGGGGGACCGGGCGGCCGCCACGCCATACGCCGTCGCCTCAATTCGGCAACTTCGCCGCCAGGCCGAAGAGCTCTTGCAGGCGTATGGAGTTGGGCGTGATCTCCAGCAAGGCGCACAAGGCGCCGGAGAAGTCTTTTGCCTCCGCCTCTTCCTTGGCGACCGACTTCAGCGCCAACGCGCGGCCAAAATCCGACGATATCGCCTTCGCCGCCGCTCTGGCGTCCCGATCTCGCCCCGCTCGCGCCAGCGCGACCGCGACGGCGTTGATGAGGTCGTCGCGATCGAATTCCGGCTGCCCGCTCACGGCCGCCTGCGCCTCGGCGAGATGGGCGTCCGCCCGCGTCGCCAAGCCCGCCAGCGCCTCGGCGCCGGCGATTTCCGCCAGCAGTTCCGGACGAATGATGTGGACGCCCTCCGCATTCGCCACCTCCAGCGCCTGTTGCAGCAGCCCCGCCGCCTGCTCGGTCTTGCCCGCCTTGGCCGCGGCGATGGCGACCGCCGTTCCGGCGTCGACGCGCCCGCCTTCGGTCGAAATCGATGGCACGAGCGCCGCGGCGCCGTCGAGATCGCCCGCCGCCGCCAGCGCCTTGGCGAGCGCCGCCAAGACGAAAACGCGGTCGGACTCCTTCATCGCCTGCGCGTCGCGCATCGCCTCCTTAAGTTCCCCCGCTTCGGCGCGCGCCGCGACAACCCAAAACGAATTGTTGTCCGGCTGCTGCGCCTTGGCCGCGCTCACCGCCGCATCGAATGCTGCGGCGGCCGGCAGCCCCCCTGAGGCTTGCGCCTCGGCGATGCTGGTGAATGCTCGGACGCGTTCGTCGCCGGAGATTGACCCAGCAGCGCCCATCGCCTGCGAAAACACGGCGCCCGCCTCAACCGCGCGGCCCGCCCGCTGCAGCGCCCTCGCGACGCCGACGAGGGCGAAGATGCGCAACGGGACGGCCTCGACCGATCCCGCCGAGCCCATCGCGGCGGCAAAGTCCCCGGCGTCGGCCTCTGCGACGGCGATCGCGGCGCGGGGCAAATCGCGCTCGGGAGCCTCGAGCGCTTGCGCCTCTTCGAGCGCGCGGGCAAGGCTCTTGGCGGCGTCGGCCGACAATCCGGCCCTGGCCTGCGCCGCCGAGACGGAGGCGATCACGCTCGCGCGCGAGGCGGCGGACTTGCCGGCCGATCCTGCTTCGAGCAGCTCATCGAGGACGCAGGCGCGGTGTGGGGCGCTGACGCACGCCTCCCACCCCGCATCGGCGAACGTCGGCGAAGCGCTGAAACAGGAAAAGACGAGGGCAAGCGGAAACGCGGCGACAATCGTCCGGCGCACGGCGCTCTCCTTGGCTTGTCGAGGAGGGCCTTACGGGACGCGCGAAACGCCGTCGCCCTGCGGCCCCTGGATCGCCGCGTCGCTTCGCTCCTCGCGATGACGAAAGGGGCGCCGAGCGGCCGCTACCGCGAGAACTTCTTATACTTCAGCCGGTGCGGAATGACGCTGTCGATGCCCAGCCGTCGCTTCTTGTCTTCCTCGTAGTCGGCGAAGTTGCCCTCGAACCATTCGACATGGCTGTCGCCCTCGAAGGCGAGCATGTGGGTGGCGATGCGGTCGAGGAAGAAGCGGTCGTGGCTGATGATGACCGCGCAGCCGGCGAAGTCGAGCAGCGCCTCTTCGAGCGCGCGCAAGGTGTCGACGTCGAGGTCGTTGGTCGGCTCGTCGAGCAGCAGCAGGTTGGCGCCGGTCTTGAGCATCTTGGCGAGATGGACGCGGTTGCGCTCGCCGCCCGAGAGCATGCCGACCTTCTTCTGCTGGTCGGGGCCCTTGAAGTTGAAGGCGCCGCAATAGGCGCGCGAATTGATCTCGCGCTTGCCCAGCGTCAGGATGTCGTAGCCGCCGGAGATTTCCTCCCACACCGTCTTCTTGTCGTTGAGCGCGTCGCGCGACTGGTCGACATAGCCGAGCGCGACGGATTCGCCGATGCGGATCGCCCCCGAATCCGGCTTCTCCTGGCCGGTGATCATGCGGAACAAGGTGGTCTTGCCGGCGCCGTTGGGGCCGATCACGCCGACGATGCCGCCCGGCGGCAGGCGGAACGACAGCTTGTCGATCAGCAGCCGGTCGGCGTAGCCCTTGGAGAGAGCCTCGAAATCGATGACGTTGTTGCCCAGCCGCTCGGCGACGGGGATGACGATCTGCGCCACGCTCGGCGCCTTCTCGCCCTGCTTCTTGACCAGTTCGTCATAGGCCTGGACGCGCGCTTTCGACTTGGCCTGGCGCGCCTTGGGGGAAGCGGCGATCCACTCGCTCTCGGCCTCCAGCGCGCGCTGGCGCGATTCCTCCTCGCGGCCCTCCTGCTCGAGCCGCTTCTGCTTCTGCTTCAGCCAGGCGGAATAATTGCCCTCGTAGGGGATGCCGCGGCCGCGATCGAGCTCCAGAATCCAGCCGGTCACGTTGTCGAGGAAGTAGCGGTCGTGGGTGACGATCAGGATGGCGCCGGGGTAGGCGCGCAGGTGGCCTTCGAGCCAGTTGACCGTCTCGGCGTCGAGGTGGTTGGTCGGCTCGTCGAGCAGCAGCAGGTCCGGCTGTTCCAGGAGCAGCCGGCAGAGCGCGATGCGCCGCCGCTCGCCGCCCGACAGCGTGTCGACGTCGGCCTCGTCGGGGGGGCAGCCGAGCGCGTCCATCGCCTGTTCGACCTGGCTGTCGAGATCCCACAGGCCCTTGGCCTCGATCTCGTCCTGCAGGCGCGTCATCTCGTCGGCCGTCTCGTCGGAATAGTTCATCGCCAGTTCGTTGTAGCGGTCGAGGATCGCCTGCTTCTCCTTGACGCCGAGCATGACGTTGCCGCGCACCCCGAGGTCGGGGTCGAGGTGGGGCTCCTGCGGGAGATAGCCGACGCGCGCCCCCTCGGCGATGAAACCCTCGCCGGTGAATTCGGTGTCGAGTCCGGCCATGATGCGCAGCAGCGTCGACTTGCCCGAGCCGTTGACGCCGAGCACGCCGATCTTGGCGTCGGGGTAGAACGACAGGTGGATGTTTTCGAGCACCTTCTTGCCGCCGGGCCAGGTCTTGTTGAGGCCCTGCATGTGATAGATGAACTGGCGCGCGGCCATGGAGAGGCGTCCTTGGGCGAGGGGGAAAGCGGGCGCCTGACCTAGCAGGGGCGGCGCCGCGAAACAAGCTTAGGGCCAGGAAAGCTGGTTCTTCGGCAGACGGCCGCTCGGATCGAAGACGCCGACGCGATGGGGCGGACGATCGCTCCAGCTCCAGAGCACGAGATTGGCGTCGTCGCGGGCCGCGCTTCGCGCATAGCTCGGCGCCAGCAATCCGGCCGCCCCGCCCGCCATCAGGCGCTTGGCGAGCCGCTGCGAGGCGGGTTGGCGGCGCGCCGCGGCTTCGGCGAACCAGGCGCAGGCCATGTCCGCCTCGGCGACGCCGGCGGCGCGGCGCAAGTCTGCGGTCCTGAGGTCGACGATGTCGTCGCAATCGATTTCATAGCTGCACAGCACGCAAGGCTCGAACTTGTGGGCGAAGCCCTGGCTCGCTTCCTTGACCGCGGCCATCGGATCGAGCGCGAGGTAGAGCGCCGGCGTTCCCTTGGGGTTGAAGCGCCCGCCGTGCGCCGCCGCGCCTTCTCCCGAGAGCGGCCGAAACGCCCAGCGGGGATCGTGGGCGCGGTAGGCGAGGCCGATAAACTTCACGCAAAGCCGCCCATCGCGATCGAATCGAGATAATCGCGCAACGCGCCGGCCTTGCCGGACTTGACCAGTTGCTCGGCGGTGCGGTCGCCGAAGGCCGGAATCGGCTCGCCGCGATACCAGGCCAAGGCCTGCGCCCGGCCGCCCGCCCAGCCGGAAACGCGCGTCAGGATCTCGACCATTTCGCGCAGGCGCGTCTGCGTCTTCGCCGCGCCGGCGCGCCCGCTCTTGTAGAGCGCCTCGGGACTGAGGCCGATCGTCTCGGCGACTTGCTTTTTGGTCAGGCCGAGATCGCTGACCAGAGCCCATGTCTCGGCCTTAGGCGGGGATTGGCGCGCCGCCGCGGATCGACCCGGCGATTTGACCGCCGAAGCCGCTGACATTGACTTGGCTCGGGTCATCATCCGCTCCTTTGCCCTATGAATAGGGCAATATATGGGACAAATCGCCTCGCGCCGCAAGTCCTCTTCGAGCTCGGCCGGCTCCCGCCGACGGCGGAGGATCGCGCCCGAAAATCGTTTCGCCCTTGCCCTGGCGTCCTTGGTTTCGCCTCGGAACTCTGCTGTCTCCTACGGCGCGGGACCTGCGATCCCGCGCAACGACGGGAGCCGAATATGCGGATGATGCTGCGCGCCAGAGTGAATACCGCCAAGGGCAACGAGGCGGTCAAGAACGGAACCCTGCCCAAGGTGATCGGCGCCTTCATGGAAAGGGCGAAGCCGGAGGCGGCCTATTTCACCCTCGACAACGGCGAGCGGGTCGGATTCTTTATCTTTGACATGAAAGACTCCAGCCAAATGCCGTCGCTCGGCGAGGAATTTTTCATGGAATTGGGGGCTGATCTGCAATTGACCCCGGTCATGAACGCCGACGATCTCAAGGCCGGGTTCGAAGCCTTGGCGGCGCAAAAGTGAGTTGAGTTGCGGGCCGCCCCGGGGCCTCTTCGTGTCCCGGCGGCGACCTATTTCGGCGGGGCCCCGAGGCGCGCTGCGGCGCCTTCGAGCGCGGCGCGCGCCGCCACGCCGAATCCGCCGAGAAGCTGCCGCAGCAGCGAGCGGCGCTCCTCGAGCGCGATTTCGAACAGGCGCGCCTCGCCGCGGGCGGCAAACAGCAGTTCGTCGCTGGTCGACAGGGCGTCGACAAGGCCGAGCGTCAGCGCCTCGCCGCCGAGCCAGACGTCGCCATTGCCCACTTCGGCGATGTCGGCGCTTGGGCGGCATTGCTGGACGAAGCGCTTGAAGGCCTCGTGGGTGGCGTCGAGCTTGCCGCGAAAATGCTCGCGCCCCTCCGGGGTGATCTCGCCGAGCACCGAGACGCTGCGCTTGAACTCGCCGGCGGTCATTTCCTCGAAATCGATGTCGTTCTTCTTCAACAGGCGGTGCAGGTTGGGAACCTGCGCGACCACGCCGATGCTGCCGAGGATGGCGAAGGGCGCCGCGACGATGCGGTCGGCGGCGCAGGCCATGAGATAGCCGCCGCTCGCCGCGACCTGGTCGACGCAGGCGGTCACCTTCACCTTGCGCGCTTTCAGCCGCATCAGCTGCGCGGCGGCGAGGCCGTAGCCGGTAACCGTGCCGCCGGCGCTCTCGAGGCGCAGGATCACCTCGTCGGCCTCCGCTCGGGCGACCATCAGGACGGCGTCGATCTCCGCCGCCAGCTTCCTGACCGCGCTCGCCCTGAGATCGCCCTTGAAGGCGAGGACGAAGACGCGCTTGCCGGGCGCGCGCTCGGCTCCCGCCCGCGCGGCGGCCTTGGCCTCCCTGCGGCGCGCTTTGGCCAGCGCCTTGCGCGCCTTCTTGTCGACAAGGCGATCGGCGATCGCGTCGCGCATCGCGTCGTAGCGCTCGTCGAGGGAGCGAACGAGGAGCCTCGGCTCGTCCGGCGCCTCGCCGCGCATCCGTCGCGCCACGAAGGCGGCGAAGGCGATGAGGCCGCCGAACGCCGCGGCGATGATCAGGCTCTTCAGCGCGAAGGCGGCGACGTCCAACCAGAAGTTCATCGAAGCGTTCCCGTGCGCGGCCGGACGAGCGCCAACCTTGTCGCTCGCCGGCGCAAGGGGGCGTGAGTACCACGGCGCGGCGCAAGCCGCCACGCAGGGGCGCGCGCTTGCGCCTATCGATTTGACATTGCCCGCCGATCGCCTAACGTGGCGCCCATCGTCAAGGGGATGGGGTTCCCCAAAACCGCCCATCCGGGCTGATGACCCCTGCCGCGTCGAACGCGTGGCGGGAGGCATGCGGCCCAACCTCAAGGCCCTGCCGCTTTTCCCCGCGTCCGCAACATGGAGGTCGCGATGGGACAGGTTTGGCTTCAATCGGCTTTGTGGATCGGTCTGGCGCTCATCGCCTCGATCGTCTCCATTCGCGTCGCCGTTTCGGTGGCGCTGATCGAGATCATGGTCGGCGCGCTCGCCGGTAACGCGTTCGGCCTCCCGCTGACCGAATGGGTGAATTTTCTCGCCGGGTTCGGCGCGATCATGCTCACCTTTCTCGCCGGCACGGAAATCGATCCGGGCGTGGTGCGCAAGCACTACCTCTCCGCCCTGTCGATCGGCGTCGTCGGCTTCTTCGCCCCCTATCTCGGCGTCCTCGCCTACGCCCATTACGCGATCCACTGGCCGTGGGATCAGGCCCAGATCGCCGGAATCTCGCTGTCGACGACCTCGGTGGCGGTCGTCTACGCGGTGATGATCGAGACCGGCTTCAATCGCACCGAGATGGGCAAGATCATTCTCGCCGCCTGCTTCGTCAATGACCTCGGCACGGTGTTGGCCCTCGGCGTGGTGTTCGCCCACTACGACATGCGGCTCGCCTTTTTCGGCGCGGCGACCGCGGCCGTCCTGTGGCTGTTGCCGCGATTCGCGCCGTGGTTCTTCGCCCAGGTCGGCAATCGGGTGAGCGAGCCGGGAACGAAGTTCGTCGCGTTGATCCTCTTGGCGCTCGGCGGCCTCGCCGCCGTCGCCGGCAGCGAAGCGGTGCTGCCCGCCTATCTCGTCGGCATGGCGCTGGCGCCGGCCTTCCTCCTCAACCCCGAGCTGCCGCACCGGATGCGCATCATCGCCTTCACCATCCTGACGCCGTTCTACTTCCTCAAGGCCGGCTCGCTCGTCGATTTTCCGGCGCTCGCCGGGTCGGCGGGGCTCATCGTCGTTCTCCTCGCCATCAAGATGGCGACCAAGTTCGTCGGCATCCTGCCGCTGACCCGGGCCTTCCGCTTCGATCGGCGCGAGGGCATGTACACCACCCTGTTGATGTCCACCGGTCTGACGTTCGGCACGATTTCGGCGCTGTTCGGCCTGACCAACGCCATCATCGATCGCAGCCAGTACACCGTGCTCGTCACCGCGGTGATCGGCAGCGCCATCGTGCCGACGCTCATCGCCCAACGCTGGTTTCAACCATCGTTTCGATCGCTCAAGGACGCGCCGCTTGGCGCGCCCGCGCCTGCCGAGGAGGGATGAATGTTTGGCAAAATGCTTGTCGCCCACGACGGATCGAAGGGCGGCGAAAAGGCGCTCACGAGCGCGCTCGCGCTCGCCAAGCGGCTCGGAATCGGCCTCGCCATGGTCTGCGTCGAAGAGGCGCCGCGCTTTCCCGCCAGCATCGACGAAGTCACCGAGGCGCTGGCCGACGGGGCGGGCGTCTTCGACAAGGTCGTCGCCGCGGCAAAGGCGCGGGCCGAGGCGCAGGGCGTGGCGTTCGAGTCGCATATCATCGTCGGCCATCCCGTGTCGGCGATCGTCGAATTCATCCAGCGCGGCCGTTACGATTTGCTCGTCGTCGGCTTCATGGGCCACTCGGCGCTCTACAATCGGATCATCGGCGGCACGACGGATCGGTTGGTCGAGCTTGCGCCTTGCCAGGTCTTGGTTGTGAAATAGGGCTGGTTCGCGTCGGTCGCCTCGAGAGGGCGCCGAAAGCGGGGAAGCGCGTGGGCGGGCAAACGAGCGAGGCGGAGATCGGCGCGATGATGTATGTCTGGGTGATGCTGGGCAGCGCCCTGGGAGGCGGCGCGCGCTATTGGTTTTCGGGCGTCGTGTCGCACCAGTTCGGCGAGACCTTTCCCTGGGGCACGCTGATCGTCAACGTGACGGGTTCGTTCGTCATCGGTTTCTTCTCGACCCTCGCCGGGCCGGACGGACGTCTTCTCGTCGGCTCGGAGGCGCGCCAGTTCGTGACGATCGGGCTCTGCGGCGGCTACACCACCTTCTCCTCGTTCAGCCTGCAGACGCTGAGCCTGGTGCGCGACGGCGAAATGGGGCTCGCCGGCGCGAATGTCGGCATGTCGTTCGTCTTCTGCCTCGCCGCGGTCTGGGCCGGCCATATCGCGGCCGCCGCCTTGAACCAGCTCAAGGGAGCTTGATCCATGAGTCTTCCGCGCGACGCCATGCTCTTGCGCGTCTTCATCGGCGAGGACGCCAAATTTCACCGTCGCCCGCTCTACGAGGCGATCGTGCTCAAGGCTCGCGAGGTTCATCTCGCCGGCGCGACCGTGCTGCGCGGCCCGATGGGCTACGGCCCCTCGAGCCGCCTCCACACCTCGAAAATCCTGCGCCTCTCCGAAGATCTGCCCCTCGTCATCGAGATCGTCGACACCGAGGAGAAGATCAAGGCGTTCCTGCCGACGCTCGAGGCGATGATGCCGAGCGGGCTCGTCACCTTGGAGAAGGTGCAGGTGCTGCAATACGGCCAGGAGGTCAAGCACCCGCCGGCGTGACCGCCCGCCGGAGCGGCCTTGGGGCGAACGAGGAGGCGCCGGGGCTTGACCCAAGTCAATCCATCCCTTCCCCCTCGGGCTATCGAGGGGTACACGTTCCCATGTCTTCATGGCGAGACCCCGTCGGCGCCCCGCGGCGCGGGCATGGCGTCGCCGCCCATGATCGCGCCACGTCATCGTCAAGCCAGTTCGAAGGACACCATCATGAGCAAGATCGCCGCCATCCACGCGCTTGAAATCCTCGATTCCCGGGGAAATCCGACGGTCAGGGTCCACTTGAGCCTCGACGACGGAACCGTTGCGACCTCTTCCGTTCCCTCCGGCGCCTCGACGGGCGAGCACGAAGCGGTCGAGCTTCGCGACGGCGACAAGGCGCGCTACGGCGGCAAGGGCGTGCGCAAGGCCGTCGCCAACGTCGTCGACAAGATCGCCCCCGCCCTGATCGGCCGCGATCCGAGGCGCCAGGGCGAGATCGACGCGCTGATGATCGCCCTCGACGGCACGCCGAACAAGGGCGCGCTCGGCGCCAACGCCATTCTCGGCGTGTCGATGGCGGTGGCGCGCGCGGCGGCGCAGTCGGCGAAACTGCCGCTCTACGCCTATCTCGGCGGCGCCGGGGCGACGCGCTTGCCGGTGCCGATGATGAACATCGTCAACGGCGGCAAGCACGCCGAAAACTCCGTCGACTTCCAGGAATTCATGGTGATGCCGATCGGCGCGCCGAACTTCATCGAGGCTTTGCGCTACGGCGCCGAGACCTTCCACGCGCTCGCCAAGCTGCTCAAGGGCAAGGGCTACGCGACCTCGGTCGGAGACGAGGGCGGGTTCGCCCCCAATCTCGGCAGCAACGAAGAGGCCTGCGAACTGATCGTCAAGGCGATCGAGGCGGCCGGATATAAGCCCGGCAAGGACATCGCCATCGCGCTCGACCCGGCCGCGAGCTCCTTCTTCGCCAAGGGCGGCTATGATCTCGCCAAGTCGAAGGGCGGCCGCAAGACCAGCGACGAGATGATCGCCCTCTACGGCAAGTGGATCGACGCCTTCCCGATCGTCTCGATCGAGGACGGCCTCGACGAGAACGACTGGGCGGGCTTTACCCGCCAGACCGCCGTCCAAGGCAGCCGCATCCAGATCGTCGGCGACGACCTTCTGGTCACCAATCCCAAGTTCATCGCCCGCGGCATCGCCGAGAAGGCCGCCAACGCGGTGCTGATCAAGCTCAACCAGATCGGCACGGTCACCGAGACGATGGAGGCGATCGCGCTCTGCCGTCACGCGGGGTGGAACTACGTCGTTTCGCACCGCTCGGGCGAAACCGAGGACACCTTCCTCGCCGACTTCACGGTGGCGATGGGCGGCGGGCAGATCAAGACCGGCTCGGCCAGCCGCAGCGAGCGCATCTGTAAGTACAATCGCCTCATGGAAATCGAGACGGAACTCGGCGGCGCGGCGACGTTCAAGTCGCCGTTCGCCTGAGGCGGAGGCGATCGGAAAGGGGCGGCCCCTTCCCCCCTTGCGGGGGAAGGCGCCATCGCGTCAGCGACGAGCAATACGATGG
>CAVWKL010000208.1:0-7077 GCA_963755075.1 uncultured Alphaproteobacteria bacterium | reverse complement strand
CCAGTTGTCGGGCCATGGCTTCGAGATCGAGAGACATCGTTGGGGCTCTTCTGCTGCGTCGATGGATGGGTGGCGGTGATGGGTGGCGAAGGTTGCAGCGTTCTCAGCGTGCCACGGCCGCCTTCGCACTGCGGCGGTGATGCCAACTCCGGATGCGGTCGGTCTACGCGCCAGCGCTGACTTGGCCTCGGCGGATCTCTGCTAGCTGCGCCTTAGCGTCGGGGGATCGGGCGGCGAGAAACGCCCGCGGGTGCGACCAATGGAGCCGCGCGATCGAATTACGACAGCGCCCAATCGAGAATCCATTTGGGCGGATTTTTGAATTCAATCGCGAAATGTCTGCTCGAGCGCCCGCCTCCAACATCGGCCTGAAATTCAGGTTGTCGGAAACCAGCGGCCGCCGCTCGTGCAGGCCAGCAAGCTTGGCGTGCAGCTCCATTTCGTCGCGCGCCGGCAAGGCCGCCATCAGCAGCTTTGTTTCATCGATGTGGTGACGCATGCCGAAGCGCGCCGCCGCATCGATGCGCGGGCTCTTTCCAGCCAGACAACTGGAGAAGAACACCACCTCCGACAACAGCGCGCGCAGATCGCGCCGGCGCATGCTCATCCGATGGAGGTGCTGCAACTGCTCGTCGAGAAGGGAGAGACGATCAAAGACAGCTCGTGCGTCATCTGGATCGAAGGGTTCGTCGTTGGGCATGATATGACCTTTCTTGCTGGAGAAAACGATGCGCGCGCGAGGCGCTCGAGGAGGAAACAGGGGCTTGGAGGCGCGATGACCCGAGCGGAGAGCGGCATCGCCTCCATGCCGGCGACGCGGTCACGTGAGTTGCTGCGCAGCGATGAAGTCGGCGCCAAGACGTGAGCGCTCAGTGCCGAAGCGAGCAGGTTGGGATGGCGCGCGGCGTGCGACGCGAGCCTCCTCCGCGCCGCGCCGAGCGGGCAGCAGGCCGAGGTCGGAGCGGGTCCGGCGCGCCGTCCTGCGCTGCCGCTTGGCGGCGAGCGTCACGCTTACGATGGTGAGAGAATGGAAGTATGATTGGTGGCGGACGCCAATAGGCGACGCCGCCGATCGTGGCCGCCGGCGTGGCGCCCGGCGGCGGGGGCCGATCCGCGCCAACAACCGTCGCCTGGCGCAGCAGCGGAGAGGGCGCCGCTACCCGCAGCGGCGCGAGATCAGCGACGCCAGCGCGAATTGGTGCAGGCTCGCCGAGCGCCGGCGTGTCTTGCCGCTGGCCGGTGTTTGCCTAGCCGATTACGCCCAGCTTCTTCAACACGATTCGCTCGGCCAAATTGATCAGGCGATCAACGTCGTAGCGCGTGCGAAAAACGACGATCTCGAGCGCGGGGCTGTGGCGCGTGACGTCGCCATAGGGATAGGGCGTCGCGCGGCAAGCGAGCGCCGGATCAACGCCACGGGCGGCGCAATGATGTCGGCCTTCAGGCGTTGCGACCCAATCCGCGATCGACGCCTTGCGAACTTCGGCGTCGAAGGCGAGGTCGAACTCCGCCGCGGACATCGTGTCAGGAAGGGTGACGGTTAGGGCGCGCGCCGAGGCGCCGACCGGGCTGTTGACCGCCGGTCGACCGGTTGTGTGCAAGTGCGCCGGATACCAATTGCGAAAGCCGTCGCGGTCGGCGACATAGCGGCCATCCTTTGAATATTCGCTGGCGTATTCGTCGATGGAGACTTCCTTCATTCGCTCCATCAAGCGGCCCGACGAGCAGGTCGACACTTTTTGTAGTGGAACCTGCAGCGTCGCCGACAGGCGGCGCAGACCGAAGCAGGCCCCGGCGTATATTTGCCGAGCTAGACCCGGCCTGTATGTGTCGCGATAGGCCTCGCGGCGAAAGAGATCGGCCGTTGGTTCGAGGCGCCCCAGGCCGCCGACGCGCGGCCAGATTGAGGGTGGAAATCGTCGGGCTGGAATGGTCGCCGGCGCCGGCGAGGCGCTGGCGTTGAAGACGACGGCCGACGGCCTCGACCTCTGGAACGAGGCAAGCTGCGTTTCGACGGTCTGCAGCGCGTCGGTCAGCGCCGTGACCTGCTGGCGCAAGGTGTAGAGGCTCATGATCAATTTCTGCTTTGCATAGTTGCTGTTGCAATTTCGGGGTTCGTACAAAAGAGAACCTTGGCTGGATTCGTGAAAGATGAAGGAAGAGGGCATGGCGATGCGCACGGCGCGACGACGAAGTGGACTGCGCCGTGCTGCGGTGCGGTCATCGACGTCGGATCGAAAAGGAACGGGCATCGCGACGAACAAGCCGACAGATCGCGAGAGGTCTGCTCGACCCGCGGCGCACCGTCGTTTGGCTCGGCGACATTGGCAGGCGCCGTAGCGCCGATCGGCGCGGGCCCGCGCGGGCCGGCGCTGGGCTCGCGCTTGATCGTTCGTCGGATCGTGGCGTTGGTGTGTCTCGATTTATCGAGCGACGTAAACCGGGCGTAGTGCCGCAGCAGCGTTTCCGGCGTGTCGAATAATGCGGCCGCCGCTTCCTCGATGCTGCCCGTATTCTTCAAGACATGGGTAGCCACAAGATCGCGCAGCGCGTGGGGGCCGAACGGCATCACGCCAGCTACGCCATGGTCATGCCAAGGACACCGCACGAGGTACTGGGTCGAGAACTTGTAGACGATCGTGCCGATCGTCTGATCGGTGACGCCGGTGACCAGTGTCGGATGGCGCGTTGAGCCAACCTGGCCGGAGCCAGGCCCGGCTGTTGCGAGCGTGTCTGCCCCGGCGTCGCGCGCTTCGCCAGGGAACAGCGCATAGCCAGAATCTTCGCTGCATTTGTCGCCATGGATCAGCCGGCGCGACGAACCGAGTTCGTCGACGATTCCGGTATTGCGATCAACCGGGCCGAGCCAGCGGTCGATCGCGCGATAGAGATCGCGATCTTCCGGATCGAGTTCGAGAATGAGGTCGTTGCCATTGTCGGGGAGCGCGCCGCTGCCTTCGTTTTTCATGTCGCGCTGCGGAATTTGGAGAATCCAGGCGCCCTCGGCGCTCCATCGCAAATTGCCGGTGTTGTCGGGCCGCCAGGTCAGCTTGCCGAAGTTGGCCCGTCGCAGGCAACTGTGAACCAACAGCGACATGACGAGGTGGTATTGATCGTGGCGGGCGCAGGCCACCGGCGTGCCGAAGAAGCTCGGCCGGTCTGCGGCCATACGGTCGAGTCCCTGATAGACCGGCGACAAGGGATCAGGGCGCTCCAGCAGCGGCTTGATCGGCAGCCAGGGATCGCGCACCTTGCACGCCAATTTGGCGATCCGGTTGGAGGTTTCGCGAATTTTGGTGAGCGAGCGCTTGACGAATTCGGGCCAGTCGGCGAGGGCGGCGTCAATCTCGCTCTGGGTCAGCACGCCGGGAATCGGCGCAAAGCGCGGCGGATTATGGAATAGATATCCGGTCAGCGGACTGAACAGTCCGGCGGTGAGCTCGATGCGATTGACGTCGCCGGCGGTGTAGACCTTTCCGCCTTTGAGCGGCAGAAAGTCATATTGCCGGAAGGCGTCGGCGGCGATCAATTGCTGACAGCGGCGACGGGCGATTTGCTTGGCGATGGCGAGCTGGACCTGGGGGAAGATCAGGAAGCCCAGGCCGCTCTCTTTTAGCCAGGCGTTGTCGCGATCCGCGCAGACGGTCTTGAGCGCGGTGAGGCAGGCTTGAATATAGCCTTCGACGAGGTCGGACGTATGGGTCCGCCAATGGCCGCCATGCTCGATTGTGCGCCGGCCGCGACTCGGCGTGGTCACTTCGCGGGGGAAGGAAGCTTCCGGCTCATCTGCCGTCTTGAAGTCGCTCGTCGCGATGAACTCGGCCAGCATGAAATCCTTGAGCTTGGCATGGCGAAACGTCCGACGCTCGTCGATGCGTTGCAATCGCCGGTAGGGGGTCCCAAGGATGATGTTGTCGGTCACCCAGTCGACTCGGTCCTCCTTTTCGGCGTCGCTGAGATCGGTCCAGTTGGCCCCCAGGATGTCGGCCGGGACGTTGGCCGCCTTGAACAGGAGCCGCTTGACGTCGTCATAGACGGCGTCGGTGGGAGTGCGCAGGACGGGAGACTTCACCAGCCGCCACAGGGTTCCAGGCCTCACCCCCAGCACGTCCTCGAGGCGATGGATGAACGGCCCCATGTCTAGACGCGGCTGCGAGCCGCGCAGAAGATGGCGCAATCGCTGGACATCGGTGCCGCTGCGCTTCGCCACTTTATCGAGCGAGAGGTCGCTCTTGATGACGAGAGCCCGCAGGCAGGCTGAGAACTCGTCCGGCAGCGCGTTGGCCTCCATCAGCGCGACGGCGGCGGCGTTGAGCCGGTCGAGCTCAGCGGCGAGGCGCGCCGACTTCTTGGGGTCAGTCTCGCTGAGCAGCAGCGCGGCTTTCTTCTGGCCATAGCCGGCCATGTCGCCGAAAATCGCATCGAGCCGGATCGAACCCGGCAGGACAAACACTTTTTGAAGTAAGGCCAGCGCGGTCTGCGCCGTCTTGACCTCGCCGACCTTGGCCGAGGGCGCGGCGGCGGCGATCGTCGGGAGGTCGGGGCTCACCGCGGCGGCGCTGAGGTCGTCGAGCGTCGGAGCGACTTTGGCCCATTGTTTGACGCCGAGTTCGCGCGCGCCGCGCAGGATGATCGTGCGGAACGGTTCGCGCATGAGGTCGTCGGAGGGCGAAAAACGGACCCAGCTGGCGACGACGAGGAGATCGATCTGAGCGAGCAGCGTCTCGTCGGCTTCCTCTCCCGTCGGGGCGGCGCCGGTCACGCCCGGCAGGCTACGCTTGGCCCACCGCAACTCTCTGATCATCGATTCAAGCTTGCGGGCGAGGTTGTCCAAGGTGCGCGGGCCCTTGGGCGGGGCGTCGGGGTCGGCGTCGGCGAGGTCGCCGCTGAAGGCGTCTTCGTCGTCGTCGATGCCGAAGATGGCCTCGAAAGTGTCGTCGGTGTTCATGGCGGCGTCCTTTGTCTGGGGTTCAAAATGCCTATTCGGCGGCGACGCGCTTCGGCGCGGCCGTCGTCGAGGATGTGCGGCTGGCGGCCTCCCAGCGGGCAATCGAGGCCTGCATCGCCGGCATCAGGCGGAGGCGGTGGACAGCGATGCCGCCGACGGCCCGCGAGATTCTGCAGCCAGGCGACGCCCTTGGGGCCGCGCGGCAGAGGCCAGCGCTCATCGATGGCGTGATCGACGTAAGCTTCGAGCCTGGCCGCCTCATTGTCGAAGGTGGCGCCGGCGCCGTGGCCGACCTCGGCGATCAGCCGCTTGATCGCCGGCGCCAGCGTCGGCGCGCTGAGCCGGTATTGTGCGACCCCGGTCGCCGCGGCGACCGTCGGGATGTCGATCCGGTCGCGGCCGTAATTCCACGGCACCAACTCGCCGGAGGCAAGGAGGCGTTCGCGATAGGCGTCGATCAGGGCGGTCTCGGCCTCGATGTCCTTGACGACCGGCCTCAGGCCGTTGGTCTTGGCGAGCGCGGCGATGGCGGCGCGGCAGGTCGTCGAGTTGACGATCCACATGGTGAGCTTCGCCTCCGCCGCGATGCGGCTGACATATGGCCTATTGTTGCAGCTGGGCAGCGGCCGGCCGGCGTAGGTCTTGGCGATGGCGGCGATCGCCTTAAGGCGCGCCGCGGCGACCGGGTCCTCGAGGCCATAGGTTTTCGCCAGCGCCTCGACGTGGCTGCGGATCTCGCCAACGTCCCAGGGCGCGACGCCGACGGCGCGGGCGATCGCTTCGAAGCCGATTCGAGTCGGCCTTTTGGGGTCGGCCGGCACGCCGGCCAGCCCCTGCTGGACCCGCGCCAGGACGTACATTGAGACGCTGAGCTTGAGCGGATCGAGGTTCTTCGGCAGGTGGCGCGACATTGTCGTTTCCTTTCTTCGTTTCGGGGTTTCTTTGGGGATTGCCTCCAATTTTCTGAGTGAGCTGGTATGGGGATTAGAGGCGGGGCGAGTGCGCCGCGGCGTGTCGCACGGCCTATCGCCCACCTCTCGGAGTCTTGCTGTTTTTCTGAGATTTCCGGGAATGAACCGATTTCGCGGTTTTGCCCCTTTTCGTCGTCCGGCGTGAACGTTTCGCTTGGCGAAGCGGCGGCTCGCCGGCTTCGCCAGGCGCTTCCGGCGTCGCATCTGCGCCGACAACCGGCCAACGCCGCCAACTCCAGGCAAGGCGCTTAAAGACCAGGTTGGCGGCGACGGTCGCCGTCGGCTTGACGAACAGCGCCGAGCTGGAGCCGAGCTTGGCGATCTCCGCCAAACGCAGTCCGGTCTCGGCGATCAGCGCCAGCAACGCCGGATTGCGGATGGCGGCCGCGGCGGAGCGGCTGGCCGATGATGGGGAAATCTTCCGTTTCATTTCACTCTCCTTCGTTGCAAGACGGGCGACAGCTCAGGCGGCGTGTTGTTGTTGCCGATGCGCCGATGCGCCGGGGTCTGGCCGGATCCGCGCAGCGCGACGCGGCCGCCGAGTCCGTCCTCGCCAAGCCGGCCGGCGCGATCGCCGTCGCCGGCGTGACGCGCGACCGCGTCCGCACGGCGATCGCCGCCGCCGTCATGATCGTCGACAGGGGCGCCGTGACTGCCTTCGCTGGGATCGCCGCTGCGCGAGCCGCCGGCCGCCTCGATAGGGTCGCCGCCGCGACGGTCGCCGCCGCTGCTCGCGCTGTTGATTTTCCGTTCCGCGGGCCGCGACGTTTCGAACACCGGCAGCGCGGCTAAAAAGGCCGCGAGGTCGTCCGGCAAGATCAGCGACCGCGCGCCGTGCTTATGCACTTTAAGGCGGCCGGTCCTTACAGCCGTGTAGGTCGCCGTCCGGCTCAAGCCGGCGCGCGCCGCCGCCTCGTCGATCGTGTAGGCGACAGCGCCGCGCCCGCCGGCGCCTGCCAAGGGCCCCAGCCCGCCAGCGGCGGCGAGGGCGGCGGCGAGCCAGCGGATGATCACCGGCTCGAGCACGGTGATCAGCGGCGACAGTGCCGCAGCCAGACGAAGTTCGAGCGGGGTGGCCCGCGCCGCCGGCAAGCCGGCGCGGCTGATGCGCCCCGCCGCGCCCGGCGGGCTCGCCGCCGCGATCGGCGTCTGGCGAGG
>CAVWKL010000207.1:0-29573 GCA_963755075.1 uncultured Alphaproteobacteria bacterium | reverse complement strand
GATTCCGCGTCATCCGGCTGCTGGAAATGGCCGCGGAGCTCAGCCGAGGGTCGCGCGTTGAAGGTGGACCTATAGCGGCGCGAGGCGCGCCACGCTGTGTAGCTGCATCGCGACTGTTTTTGGCGCAACTCGACATATCAACCGGTTCACGCGCCGATCCGCTTCTATTCTTCCGCACCAGCCCCCGGGGCGCACGCGCCGCCAAAACGGTCCGCAAGGAACGCTCGACCGAGGGAGCGATCGAAACGCCGGGCCGCCGCAAGTCCGACTGACGCTTCGGGCCATTCGGGCTCAGCCCAACATTCGCTCCAACAGGGGGCGGATCACGGCGGATACCGGCGAACGCTCAAAGGGATTGCTCGCCTATTTTCTATCGAAATATTTGATGTTTCCGAATGGCGGCGAACACGTGCGAATTGGGTTTTGGCGGAAGGAGTGAGATTCGAACTCACGGCTGAGTCGCCCGAACGGCGGTTTTCAAGACCGCTGCCTTAAACCACTCGGCCATCCTTCCCCAGGCGAAGGCGGAGCCTTCGGCCGCGCGACACATATCGTATCGAGTCGGCGCTTAGCAAACGATCCCGTTTAAACCAGCCGGCTCTGCGCCTTGGCGGCGGCGATGAAGCTGGCGAACAAGGGATGCGGTTCAAAGGGGCGCGATTTCAGTTCGGGGTGGTACTGCACGCCGATGAACCAGGGGTGGTCCGAAAATTCGATCGTTTCCGGCAGCAACCCGTTGGGCGACATGCCGGAGAAGACGAGGCCCCTGTCCTCGAGCCGCGCGCGATAGGCGGTGTTGACTTCGTAGCGGTGGCGGTGGCGCTCGGAGATCTCGGTCGCGCCGTAAATGTCGGCGATTCGCGATCCCGGCTTCAGTTCGGCCTTGTACGCGCCCAGGCGCATCGTGCCGCCGAGGTCGCCCGAAGCCTGGCGACGCTCGAGTTCGTTGCCGTGCATCCACTCGGTCATCAGGCCGACGACCGGCTCATCGGTCGGGCCGAATTCGGTCGAGTTGGCGTGGGGAAGGCCGGCGAGCGAACGGCAGGCCTCGATCACCGCCATCTGCATGCCGAAGCAGATGCCGAAGTAGGGCACTTTGCGCTGTCGCGCAAAACGCGCCGCCAAGATTTTCCCTTCCGCGCCGCGCGCGCCGAAACCGCCGGGCACCAGAATGCCGTTGACGCCCTCCAGATGCGGGGCCGGATCGGCGCTCTCGAAGATCTCGCTCTCGATCCAGTCGAGCTTGACCCTCACCTTGTTGGCCATGCCGCCGTGGGTCAAAGCCTCGATCAGCGATTTGTAAGCGTCCTTGAGGCCGGTGTATTTGCCGACGACGGCGATTGTCACCTCGCCCTCGGGATTGTGGTAGGCGCTCGCCACCGCCTCCCAACGGCGCATGTTGGGCTTCGGCGCAGGCTCGATGCCGAACGCCGCGAGCACCTCGCGGTCGAGCCCAGCGGCGTGATACGCGGCCGGCACGTCGTAAATCGATTTTATGTCGCGCGCCTCGACCACGGCGCTCTCGCGCACGTTGCAGAACAGGCCGAGCTTGCGCCGCTCTTCGCGCGGTATCTCGCGGTCGGTGCGGCAAAGCAGAATGTCGGGCTGGATGCCGATCGAGCGCAGCTCCTTGACCGAATGTTGCGTCGGCTTGGTCTTCAGTTCGCCCGCGGTCGGAATATACGGCAGCAACGTCAGGTGAATATAGACGACGTGGCCGCGCGGCAGGTCGTTGCCGAGCTGGCGGATCGCCTCGAAGAACGGCAGGCCCTCGATGTCGCCGACCGTGCCCCCGATCTCGACCAACACGAAGTCCGATCCTTCGTTGCCCTCCAGGATGAATTCTTTGATGGCGTTGGTGACATGGGGGATCACCTGCACCGTGGCGCCGAGAAAATCGCCGCGCCGTTCCTTGGCGATGAGCTCCTGGTAGATGCGCCCGGTCGTGATGTTGTCGTGACGATTGGCGTTGCGACCGGTGAAACGTTCGTAATGGCCGAGGTCGAGGTCGGTCTCGGCGCCGTCGTCGGTGACGAAAACCTCGCCGTGCTGCGTCGGACTCATCGTGCCCGGATCGACGTTGAGATAAGGGTCGAGCTTGCGCAAGCGCACGGAATAGCCGCGCGCTTGCAGCAGCGCTCCCAACGCCGCCGAAGCCAGACCCTTGCCAAGCGAGGAGACCACGCCGCCCGTGATGAAAATATAGCGCGCCATGGGATTTGACGTTTAACCCATCGGGAGCGATTCGGCGAGGAAAGTTTTTTTTGCGGCGTGGCAAAATCCGTGGGCTAGGCCAACTAGGCGGAGCCCGTGGGTCGCGCTATCTTCGGCCTTGTTTTGGACGCGGGAGCGCGTCGTAAGCGACAGGGGGAGCTATATGCTCAAGGTCGGTTCCTATCTGGCGGTCGGGCTGGCTCTGCTCGTCGGCCTCGCTCTTTCCGTGCGAACGGCGGCTGCGGCCGGCGTCTCGGCGAGTACGGTGCAGGTCGGCGGCGTTTCGGCGGCGCTATTGACGTCGCCTCATCCGCACGGCGCGATCATCCTGCTCGCCGGCGGCGACGGGAACATCGGCGTCGGCGCCGACGGCGCGATCGCTCGCCCCGGCAACCAGCTGGTGCGCACGCGCATGGCGTATGCGGCGCGCGGCTTCGCCGTTCTCGTGCCCGATTGTTGCGTCGATCTCGCCGCGGCCGTTACCTATATGGGCCAATACGGACCCGTCACCGTGGTCGGCACCAGCCGCGGCACACAACGCGCCGCGCGCGGCCTCGCCGCCGGGGCCCGCCCCGCGCGTCTCGTGCTGACGTCGGGGTTCCTCAGCGACGCCTCCGGCGACAGCGACAACGTGATGCGAATTCTCGGCTCGCCGGACGCCCTGCCGCCGACGCTGATCGTCCACCATCGCCACGATGAATGCGGAATGACCTCGCCCGAGGGCGTGAAACCCTTCCTCGATTGGGCCGGCGGCAGGGCGCGCGTGGTATGGCTCGACGGCGGCCGGAGCGAGGGCGACCCCTGCCAGGCCTTTGCGCACCATGGGTTCAACGGCATCGACATGCAGGTCGTTTCCGCCGTCGCCTCCTTCGCCGCGCGCTAAACCGCGGTCGCCCATAGATCATAGGCGTCGCTTCGGTCGATCTTGACGCTGACGATGTCGCCGGCGCGCAAAGGCCTGCGGGTCGCGATGTGCACGGCGCCGTCGATCTCGGGCGCGTCGCCCTTGGTTCGGCCCTTTGCCCGCGTCGCGCCGCCCTGGTCGACGATGACCTCGATGCGCTTGCCGACTTTGGCCGCCAGCTTCTTGGCGCTGATCGCGTGTTGGCGCTCCATCAAGCGGCGCCAGCGGCTCTGCTTGATCTCGTCGGGAACCGGCGCGCGCCCTAAGTCGTTGGCGCGCGCTCCGGCGACCGGCTCGTACTTGAAGGCGCCGACGCGATCGAGCTTGGCGTCGCCGAGCCAGTCCAACAGAAGACGGAAATCCTCTTCGGTTTCGCCGGGAAAGCCGACGATGAACGTTGAGCGGATGGTCAGCTCCGGGCAGATGGCCCGCCAGGCGCGGATGCGCTCCAGCGTCTTGTCCTGATTGCCGGGCCGCCGCATCGCCTTGAGCACGTTCGGCGCCGCGTGCTGGAAGGGCACGTCGATATAGGGCAGCAGATTGCCGCCGTTCATCAGCGCGATGACGTCGTCGACGTGCGGGTAGGGGTAGACGTAGTGCAGGCGGACCCAGGCCCCCAATGTCGCCAACTCGCGGGTCAGATCGAGGAAGCGCGCGGCGACCGCTCGGTCGCGCCACGGGCTTACGGCATAGCGCAGGTCAAGGCCGTAGGCGCTGGTGTCCTGCGAGATCACGAGCAGCTCCTTGACGCCCGCCTTCACCAGTCTTTCCGCTTCGGCCAGCACCTCGCCGGCGGGGCGCGAGACGAGCCGCCCACGCAATTTCGGGATGATGCAGAACGTGCAGCGGTTGTCGCAGCCCTCCGAAATCTTGAGGTAGGCGTAGTGGCGCGGCGTGAGCTTGACCCCCTCGCCCGGAATGAGGTCGACGAACGGATCGTGTGGCGCGGGCGCCGCCGCATGCACCGCCGCCATCACGCTCTCGTAGGCCTGCGGCCCGGTGACGGCGCTGACGTGGGGGAAAACGTCGCGAATGGAGTCGGGCTCGGCGCCCATGCAGCCGGTGACGATCACCCGGCCGTTCTCGGCCATCGCGGCGCCGATCGCCTCGAGCGATTCCTTCTTGGCGCTGTCGAGGAAGCCGCAGGTGTTGACGATGACGGCGTCGGCGCCGGCGTGGCTCTTCGACAGTTCGTACCCTTCCGCGCGCAACCGCGTGAGAATCCGCTCGCTGTCGACGAGCGCCTTGGGGCATCCCAAGGAAACGAAGGAAATACGGGGGGCCGGCTTGGCCGAGGCGGGGGAGGGGTCGCTCATGCCCGTGGCTTGCCACAGAGCGGGCCGGCGGGGCAAGGCGGCGGTCGGACTCGCGCTAGGCGAGGCTCCGATCCGCCGCCAGGTTTCGATCAATACCAACCGGTGAGATAGTAGACGCCGATGGCGACGAACACCGCGGTCGTCTTCAAGACAGTGACGGCGAAGATGTCGCGGTAAGATTGGCGATGCGTCAGGCCGGTCACCGCCAGGAGAGTGATGACGGCGCCGTTATGCGGCAGCGTGTCCATGCCGCCGCTCGCCATGGCGGCGATGCGGTGCAGCACCTCAGGGGGAATATGCGCGGCGTCCGCCATGGCGAGGAAGTCTTTCGCCATCGCGGCCAGCGCGATCGACATGCCGCCCGAGGCCGAGCCGGTGATGCCGGCGAGCGAGGTGACGGTGATCGCCTCGTTGACCAGCGGATTGGGAATGGCCTTGAGCGCGTCCTTGATGACGAGGAAGCCGGGCAAGACGGCGATGACGCCGCCGAAGCCGTATTCGGAGGCGGTGTTCATCGCCGCCAGCAGCGCCCCGCCGATCGCCGCCTTGCTGCCTTCGGCAAAGGTCTTGGCGAGGGAGGAAAACGCGAAGGCGAACACAACGAGAATGCCGAGGATCAGCGCGCCTTCGACCGCCCAGATGGCGCGAATGGGCGCGACTGGGGTTGGGATCGCTTTGTCCATCGCGAGCGTCAGATCATAGCTGACGCCATAGGCGCGGTCGATCAGGCCGGTGAATACGCCGGGGAAGCCGCCGAGAACCACGTTGGCCACGAAGACGACGATCAGCGGCAGAAAGGCGATGAACGGCGAGGCGAGATGGGTGGTGTCGATCGGCGGCGGCTCGTTGATGTGACCCTCGCCATAACCTTCACCCGACGCCAAGGCTTGGCGCCGGCGCCATTCGAGATAGGCGATGCCGGTGACGAAAATGAAGATCGCGCCGGAAAGGCCGAGAATCGGCGCGGCGGCGGTCGTGGTCTTGAAATACGAGGTCGGGATGATGTTCTGGATCTGCGGCGTGAATGGCAACGAATCCATGGTGAAAGAGAAAGCGCCGAGGGCGATCGCGCCGGGAATGAGGCGTTTGGGAATATTGCCGGCGCGGAACATTTCGGCGGCGAAGGGATAGGCGGCGAAGACGACGACGAACAGCGAGACGCCGCCGTAGGTCAGCACCGCGCAGACCAGCACGATCGCCACGATGGCGCGTTCGCGTCCCACGACGCCGATGATCGCGGCGACAATCGACTTGGAAAAGCCGGAGAGTTCGATGACCTTGCCGAACACCGCGCCGAGCAAAAACACCGGAAAGTAGAGCTGCGCGAAGCCCACCATCTTGACCATGAAGAGGCTGGTGAACGCGGCGGGAACGGCGCCGGGATCGGTGAGCAGCACGGCGCCCAGGGCGGCGATCGGCGCGAACAGAATCACGCTGAACCCGCGATAGGCGACGAACATCAGAAATATCAGCGCGGCGAGCGCCACCAAAAAGCTAAGGTTCACGTTTGCCTCCCTCGAAATGCGATCGATTTCATCGCCTCGCGCTCGGTGAGCGCCTGCAAAGGAGCACCCGCGTCATTCGTCGCCGCAAGCGCGCGGGATGCAATCCAAGGGCATTTCGCTCGAGGGTCGGTCTGGATTGCTTCGTTGCCGTTTGCGATGACGCCCCTTCGACGGGAATGGTTCCTTGCTGAGCGTGAGAATGGCCCGCCAAAGCGAGCGAAGCAAGCCAACCATCACGCTTATTTCATCGACGGCGGGGCGCTTGCCGCCTGACGCCGGCGCGAGATCTGGGATAAAACATCAAGGCGCGCTGGGCAAAAACTATCGCCGAGTAGCGCCGAGCGCCGCTCCCGCCAGTTGCGGCCTTCTGTCGCAGGAGACGTTCATGTTTTCGTTCCGGTTCGTCGTTGTCGCCCTCGGCCTCCTTTTAGCTGGCGCGGCGCTTGCCCAGGATGCGCCGCCCGTCGCCATTCGCGCGACGATCGAAGCGATCTCCTCCGACGGCGCGACCCTCGACGTTCGGACCCGCGCCGGCGAGCGGTTGAGCGTGCGATTGAAGGAGCCGCGCGCGATCATTGCCGTCGTCGCCGCCAAGCTCGCCGACGTCAAGCCGGGCTTATTCGTCGGCGTCGCGGCGTTGCCCGACGCCGCGGGCGTGCAGCACGCGCTGGAGCTGCATATATTTCCTGAGGCGATGCGCGGAACCGGGGAAGGCTTCCGGCCGTTCGACCTCGCGCCGGGGAGCACGATGACCAATGGCGCGATCACGGCGATGGTGGATAGCGTCACGGGGCCCAGCCTCAAGGTCGCCTACAAGGGCGGCGAACAAACCATCGTCGTCGACCCGGCGACGCCGATCGTGGCTTTCGCGCCCGGCGATCCGAGCGAGCTGAAAGTGGGCGCGGCGATCATCGTGCGCGGCGTCAAGGCGGCCGACGGCGTCTACGAGGCGCCGCGGATTCTGGTGGGCAGGGACGGGCTCGTGCCGCCGTTGTGAGGCGCTGGCCTCGCGCCGCGCCGGCAATTCCCTGGCTTTCGCGCCGGCCAGCTCGGCGGGTATAAACGCGCGATGCGCCCCGCCTTGCTCGACCCTCTGTTCGCCCCGGCCAGCTCGCTTCCCGGCGTCGGCCCGAAGAACGCCAAGCTGTTCGATAAATTGCTCGACCGTTCGGCCGGCGCGCGCGTTCTCGACGTGTTGTTCCATCTGCCCTACGCCGCGCTCGATCGTCGCGCGCGGCCAAAAATTCGCGACGCTGAGCGCGACGTCATCGCGACGCTCGAAGTGCGCGTCGTCGAGCATCGCCCGCCGCCGAGTCCGCGCTCCAAGGCGCCGTTCAAGGTGCTGGTCGAGGACGAGACCGGCGACGTCGAACTGGTGTTCTTTCTCGCCAACGTCGAATGGATCAAGAAGCGACTGCCGGTCGGCGCGACGCGCTGGGTGTCGGGCAAGCTCGAGATGTGGGACGGCCATCTCCAGATCGTCCATCCCGATCGGGTGATGGACGCCGACGAACTGGCGCGAATGCCCGCGGTCGAGCCGGTCTACGGACTGACCGAAGGGCTCTATCCCCGCACCGTCGCCAAGGCGGCTCAGGGCGCGCTGGCGCGCCTGCCGCGTTTGCCCGAATGGATCGACGACGCTACCGCGCGTCGCCTGAAGTCGCCGAGCTTCGCGGACGCGCTCGCCGCGCTGCACAACCCGAGCGCGCCCGGCGATATCGACCCAGCCGGCCCCGCGGCGACGCGCCTCGCCTATGACGAATTGTTCGCCAACCAACTCGCGCTGTTGATGGTGCGCGCGCGCATGCGCGAAATCGCCGGAAGGGCGCACGTCAGCGCCGGACGGCTCGCCCAGAAGATCATTGAGGCGCTGCCGTTCGCGCTGACACGGTCGCAGGCCCAGGCGATGGCGGAAATTCGCGCCGACCTCGGTCAACCCAAGCGCATGATCCGCCTGCTGCAAGGCGACGTCGGCTCGGGCAAAACGATCGTCGCGCTCCTCGCGATGGCCGACGTCGTCGAAGCCGGCCGGCAGGCGGCGCTGATGGCGCCAACCGAAATTCTCGCGCGCCAACACTTCGAGCGCATCCGTCCGCTCGCCGCCGCGTCGGGACTGCGCATCGGGCTGCTGACCGGCCGCGACAAGGCCTCCGAGCGTCGCCAGGGCCTTGCGGCGCTCGCGGCGGGCGAAATCGACATCATCGTCGGCACGCATGCGCTGTTCCAGGAGAGCGTGGCGTTCCGCGATCTTGGTTTCGCGGTGGTCGACGAACAACACCGTTTCGGCGTGCATCAACGCCTTGCGCTTGCCGGCAAGGGCGAGGCGGTCGATCTCCTGGTGATGACCGCGACGCCCATTCCGCGCACGCTGGTGCTCGCCTATTTCGGCGACATGGACGTTTCGGCGCTGTTGGAGAAGCCGCCCGGCCGCATGCCGATCGATACGCGCGCCATCCCGCTTGAACGGCTCGACGACGTCGTGGCCGCGATCGGACGCGCCATCGCCGGAGGGGCCCGCGCCTACTGGATTTGTCCGCTGGTCGAGGAGAGCGAAGCGCTCGACGTCGCCGCGGCCGAGGAGCGCGCGGCGGCGCTTCGCCAAGTTTTTGGCGAAGCGGTCGGGCTGGTCCACGGCCGTATGAAGGGGCCGGAGAAGGACGCCGCGATGGAGCGCTTCCAGCGTGGCGAAACCAAAGCGCTCGTCGCCACCACGGTCGTCGAAGTCGGCGTCGACGTGCCGGAAGCAACGATCATGGTGATCGAGCACGCCGAGCGCTTCGGCCTCGCGCAACTGCATCAGTTGCGCGGCCGGGTGGGGCGCGGCGTCGGGCGTTCCTCCTGCCTGATGCTCTATAGGGGACCGCTCGGCGAAGGCGCGCGCGCGCGCCTCGAAATCCTGCGCGAAACCGAGGACGGCTTCCGCATCGCCGAGGAGGATTTGCGACTGCGCGGCGAGGGCGACGTGCTCGGCGCGCGCCAGGCCGGCGCTCCCGGATTCCGCCTCGCGCGGCTCGAAGTCCACGGCGCGCTGTTGCGCTTGGCGCGCAACCAGGCGGAGGCGGCGCTGGCGCGCGGCGATCGGCTGCGCGGCGAAGAGAATCGCGGCTTGCGGCTGCTGCTCTACCTCTTCGAACGTGACGAGGCGGTGCGGCTCATGGAGGCAGGGTGACGACGGCGCCAAAGGTTGGACAAACGCGCCCCGAGGTTGTTTACTCGCGCCGCCGCTCGGGAAGTCGGAGAGCGCAAGCGTTTCTCGCCCCGTCGCCGCGTCCGACCCCAGCCGGAGCCGACTTTGCCCATCGGGATCATCATCGCCGTCCTCGACATCGCGTTGATCGTGCACGCCGCGAAGACCGGGCGCTTCATGCCCTGGGGTTTCGTGATTCTGTTCCTGCCCGGCATTGGCGCGCTGGCCTACGTCGTCGTCGAGCTTCTCCCCGAGTGGCTCGGCGCCTACAAGGTTCGACAGGCGCGCGGACGGATCGCCGGCGCGATCAATCCGACCGGTCGCTACAGGCAGTTGAAAGAGGAGCTCGAAATCGTCGACACCATCGCCAACCGTTCGGCGTTGGCTGGGGAATGCCTGGCGCTCAGAAATTACGACGAGGCGCTCGCGCAATATGACAAGATCCTCGCCAACCCGCTTGGCGAGGAACCCAGCTTCATGCTTGGCAAGGCGCGCGCCGAGTTTGGCTTGGGCGAGGCCGGAGCGGCGATCGCCACGCTCGACGCGCTCAAGCGGCGCTGGCCCGAGCACCAATCGGCCGACGGCCATTTGCTCTATGCGATGGCGCTGGAAAAGGCCGGAAGCAACGATGAGGCCCTCGCCAATTATGCCGCCGTCGGTCAATATTTTCCCGGCGCCGAGCCGCGGGTGCGCCAGGCGCAACTGCTGCAAAGGCTCGGTCGCGAGAACGAGGCGCGCGCGCTCGCCGAAGACGTCGTGCGCACGCTGAGCCGCGCGCCGGCGCATGTGCGCCACAATCAGCGGCAGTGGCTGGCGAGCGCGCAGAAGCTGGCGCGATCGTAAGCGCAGCGTGGCGAAATTCAGCAGACGGGAGCGGGCGATGGGCGTGTTGGTGAACGGCGAATGGCGCGTCGACGGCGAATTCCCGAAGGACGCGTCCGGGCGCTTCGTGCGGGCCGACGCCGCGTTCCGCGATTGGGTGACCGCCGACGGCTCCCCCGGACCGACGGGCGAAGGCGGATTTGCCGCCGAGAGAGGCCGCTATCACCTCTATGTCTCGCTCGCCTGTCCGTGGGCCCACCGCACGCTGATCTTTCGGCGGCTCAAGGGCCTCGAGGCGATGATCGGCCTGTCGGTCGTCAATTGGCATTTGGGCGAAGAGGGCTGGACCTTCGCGGAAGGGCGCGGCGTCGTTCCCGATCCGGTGCTCGGCGCGCGCCGTCTCCATGAAATCTACACGGTCTCGCGGCCTCGCTACACCGGTCGCGTCACCGTGCCGGTGTTGTTCGACAAGGCGCGCGGGCGGATCGTCAACAACGAATCGAGCGGACATCATCCGCATGTTCAATTCGGCGTTCGACGGCCTCGGCGCCGCGCCCGGCGACTTACTATCCCGCCGATCTGCGCGCCGAGATCGACGCGTTCAACGCGCGCATTTATCCGACCGTCAACAACGGCGTCTATCGCTGCGGCTTTGCCGGCAAGCAGGCCGCTTACGACGAGGCGGTCGTCGCGCTGTTCGAGTCGCTCGACGCGCTTGAGGCGCGGCTCGCCGAAACGCGCTTCCTCTGCGGCGATCGGATCACCGAGGCCGACTGGCGATTGTTCACCACGCTCGTGCGCTTCGATCCGGTTTATGTCGGCCTCTTCAAGTGCAATGTCCGGCGCATCGCCGACTATCCCCATCTCGCCCGATACCGCGCCGAACTGCGCGCCTGGCCGGGCGTCGGGGAGACGATCGACCTCTTCCATATCAAACAGCACTATTACGGCAGCCTTCTCTTCATCAATCCGACCGGAATTGTGCCCTTGGGGCCGGCTGAGCCGCGATGAAAGCGAGGGGACGCACAGCGCTGCGCTTGGCGTTTCCGCGGTTTCCCTCGGCGGCGTCTCGCCGTAGATTGCCTGCGTGCGAGACGTCGGACGGACAGATCGAATGAATGGGTTGAACCGGACGAACGCGACGCGACTTTCCGCCGCCGCGGCGCTCGCTGCGCTGGCGTGGTTTTCGGGCTCGCGCGCGTCGCCGCCGCCGCCCAAGGTCGACGTCGTCGCCTTCGGACTATGGGGCGAACAGAGCGTTTTCGCCAGCGAGGCCGAAGGCGCGGCGCGCATCGTGGCGCGCCAATATGGCCACGGCGGCAGAATCATCGTGCGCGCCAACACCGAGCGTCGCGGCGAGGCGACAGAAGAAAACCTGCGCGCGACGCTCGCCTCGGTCGGCGCGGCGATGGACCCCGAGCGCGACGTCCTGTTCCTCATTCTGACTTCGCACGGCGATCAGCAGGGCATCGGCGTCGACACGCCGAGCGAAAAGTCCTTCATCACGCCGATCGAATTGCGCGAAATGGTGCGCGAGAGCGGCGCGCGGCTCAGCGTCGTCGTCGTTTCCGCCTGCTATTCCGGCATATTCGCCGACGCGCTCGCCGAACCCGACACGCTCGTCATCACCGCGGCGGACGCCGACCACCCCTCCTTCGGCTGCCGCGACGGCGCGAAATGGACCGCGTTCGGCGAGGCGTTCTTCCACGAGGCGTTGGCGGAGACCAAGTCCCTGCCGGACGCCTTCGCGCTGGCGCGCAGCCGCATTGCGGCGCGCGAACAAGCCGAGGGCTACGATCCCTCAAATCCGCAGATGGCGGGCGGAGCGCATGTGCTGGAACGCCTGGAGGGCGGCGAATAGGCGGCCCTGGGCGGGGACGCCTTGGCGCCGGCTCAAATCGTCGACCAATTGTTGCGGTTGCGACAATTCGAGCGATTTTTTGCAGAGAACCTCAATCAGTATGAATCCAGTCTGCGAGCTGTCGCACGCCATGCGCCCTTGCCGCTGTCCCGCCATCCCCGCCCGAAAGAGTGGGACTTGGCGGCGCCGGGCGCGGAACGGGAGAAGCGTCGCCATGGTTCAACGGCCGGGAAGGAGCTGGGGGCTCAGAGCGCTCGTCTTTGCGGGGGTCATCGTTTGGGAAATCTACGATCTGGCGAGCGCGCGCCTATTCGCGTCAAACGAAGGCGACACGCTGCGCTATATCGTCATCGGCGCGGCGCTGTGCGGGCTCGTCGTCTCGCTGGTGAAACTCAGCGTCGACTATTGACGCCCCCTTATTTGCGCAATGCGTCGATGGCTCTCGGCGCCAATATCGCCGCAACCGTGGCGTGACCGGCCTCGGCCCTATGGACGCCATCGTCCTGAAGCCGCTCGTCGGCCCGCCGATGCATGCGGGCAATCACGACGACCATGATGTTGCGCTCGCGCGGGCGGCTGGATTTCGCCGCGATAGTGGCGGACGCGTCGACGCCGCGCGCGCGGTTCGCCTCGGGCCGAAGCTGACATTGGCGCGCCGTGCCGCTATAAGCCGCGCCAAGTTTGGCGCGTGGCTGAGACCGCGCCGTCCCCAGGGGATCAACATGTCTGGTTGCGAGCTTTCGAGCGCCGGCCTCGACGCGCGGCGGCGGCGTGCGCTGTTTCGCGCATGGCGGCGCGGCGTGCGCGAAATGGACCTCGTCATGGGCCGTTTCGCCGACATGAATCTGCCCGGCATGGACGAAGCCGACCTGAGCGCATTCGAGCGCCTGCTCGACGTCCCCGATCCGCAGGTTCTCGCCTGGATCACCGGCGAGGCGCCGACGCCGCAAGAATTCGACACGCCGATGTTTGCGCGTCTGCGCGACGCGCCGCGCCAGGCCTTGATCAAGGAAGCCGCCGAGACGTGAAATCGCTCGCCGCGGCCATCGGCCGCCTTGCGCAAGGCGGCGCCGTCACGCTTTGCCACGCCCCCGACGGCTTCGACGCCTTCGTCCTCGCCGAACTCGCGCGCGGGCTGGCGCGCGCCGGCGAAGAGCGCGCCGCCGCGCTGGTTTTCGTCGCCCGCGACGGCGTGCGCGCGCAAAATTTCATCGACGCTTTGGCCTTCGCCGCGCCGGAGATCGAGGCCCTTTATCTGCCGTCCTGGGATTGCCAACCTTATGACCGCGTCTCGCCCAACGCGGCCATTTCGGCGCAGCGCATGACCGCTTTGGCGCGCCTGGCGCGCACGCGCGGCGCCGTGGAGCGGCCGCGCGCGCTCGTCGTGACCGTCAATGGCCTGGCGCAACGCGTCCCCCCGATGACATTCGTCGCCAGCGCCGCTTTTTCCGCCGCGCCGGGCAACAGCGTGCGCATGGAGGATCTGGCGCTGTGGCTGGAGACCAACGGCTACGGCCGCGCCAGCTCGGTGCGCGACGTCGGCGACTATGCGACGCGCGGCGGCATTCTCGATCTTTACCCGCCCGGCGCGCCGGCGCCGATCCGGCTCGACTTCTTCGGCGACACGCTCGAATCGATCCGCGCCTTCGATCCGGAGAGCCAGCGCAGCGTAAGCCCGTTGCGCGCGCTCGATCTGGTGCCGATGAGCGAGGCGCGGCTGACGAGGGAATCGATCCGCCGTTTCCGTCAAGCCTATGCCGCCGAATTCGGCGCGCCGCGGCGCGGCGACGCGCTCTATGAGGCGGTCAGCGAAGGGCGTCGCGCCATTGGTCTCGAGCATTGGCTGCCGCTCCTCTACGAGTCGCTGGACAGCCTGTTCGACTACGCCGCGGGCGCGCCCTTCGTCCTCGACGCGCACGTCGAGGACGCCGCGCGCCAGCGTTTCCAGCAGATCGCCGACTATTACGGCGCGCGCCTGGCGGCCTACGAAGAGGATCCGGCCAAGGCCGATTATCGGCCGCTGAAGCCCGAGCGGCTCTACTTGAGCGAAGACGAGTTTCGCCAGCGGCTCGCGAGCGCGCCGCTCGCTCGCCTGACGCCGTTCGAGGCTTCGCCGGGCGCGGCGGGCGTCGTCGACTGCGGCGGCCGGGTCGGACGCGATTTCGCCCCCGAGCGGCTGGACGAAAACGTCAACGTCTTCGACGCCGCGGTTCGCCATATCCACGCCTTGCGCGACAAGGGCCTGCGGGTCGTCGTCGCCGGCTGGAGCGACGGCTCGCGCGAGCGCCTCGGCCATGTGCTGGCCGAGCATGGGTTGAAATCGCAGGAGCTTGTCTCCTCTTACGCGCAAGCCAAGAGCGCGCCGCCCGGCGCGCTGCCGCTCGCGGTCATCGCGTTGGAGCATGGCTTCGAGTCGGAAGATCTCGCCGTCGTCGGCGAACAAGATATTCTCGGCGATCGCCTGGTGCGCCAACACAAGCGCAAACGCCGGGCGCAAGACGTGTTGGCGGAAGCCGCCGCGCTGACGGCGGGCGATCTCGTCGTGCACGTCGATCACGGCATCGGCCGCTTTGTCGGCCTGGCGACGATCGAGGCGGCCGGCGCGCCGCACGACTGTCTGGAGATCCATTACGCCGGCGGCGATCGGCTGTTCCTGCCGGTCGAGAATCTCGAACTGTTGTCGCGCTATGGTTCCGAGCAAGGCGAACTCGATCGCCTGGGCTCGGCGGGTTGGCAGACGCGCAAGGCGCGGCTGAAGAAGCGCGTGCGCGAAATGGCGGGCGAACTGGTCCGCGTCGCCGCCCAGCGCATGACGCGCCCCGCGCCGCGTCTGATCCCGCCCGCCGGGCTTTACGACGAATTCTGCGCCCGCTTTCCCTATGACGAAACGCAGGATCAGGAGAACGCGATCGAGGCGACGCTCGACGATCTCGCGGCCGGCCGGCCGATGGACCGGCTCATCTGCGGCGACGTCGGCTTCGGCAAAACCGAGGTCGCGCTTCGCGCCGCCTTCGCCGCCGCCTTCAATGGCAAGCAAACGGCGATCGTCGTCCCCACGACCCTGCTCGCGCGCCAGCACACCCAGAATTTCATCGCCCGCTTCGTCGGGATGCCGATCAGGATCGGCCAACTCTCGCGCATGGTCGGCGCCGCCGAGCAGCGCGAAGCCAAGAAGGGCCTCGCCGAAGGCGCGGTCGACATCGCCATCGGCACCCACGCGCTGCTCGGCAAGACGGTCGCCTTCAAGGATCTCGGCCTCGTCGTCATCGACGAGGAGCAGCATTTCGGCGTTGCGCACAAGGAGCGCCTGAAGGAACTGCGCTCGGAGGTGCACGTGCTCACCCTGTCGGCGACGCCGATTCCGCGCACCTTGCAACTCGCCATGACGGGCGTGCGCGAACTCTCGATCATCGCGACGCCGCCGATCGACCGGCTCGCGGTGCGCTCGTTCGTCTCGCCCTTCGACGCGCTGATCGTGCGCGAGGCGCTGCTGCGCGAGCGCTATCGCGGCGGGCAGTCGTTCTACGTTTGCCCGCGCATCGAGGACCTCGAGGAGGCCGCGGCGTTCTTGCGGCAGAACGTCCCCGAGGCCAAGTTCGTCGTCGCCCACGGCCAGATGGCGGCGAGCGAGCTCGAGGATAAGATCGGCGCCTTCTACGACGGCAAATACGACATTCTGCTGTCGACCTCGATCGTCGAATCCGGGCTCGACATCCCGCGCGCCAACACGCTGATCGTGCATCGCGCCGACATGTTCGGCCTGGCGCAACTCTACCAGTTGCGCGGCCGCGTCGGGCGCGCCAAGACGCGCGCCTACGCCATCTTCACCACGCCGCCCCACAAGCCGATCACGCCGCAGGCCGAGAAGCGTCTCAAGGTGTTGCAGTCGCTCGATACGCTGGGCGCCGGGTTCCAGCTGGCGAGCCACGACCTCGATCTGCGCGGCGCCGGCAACCTGCTCGGCGAGGAACAGTCGGGGCACATCCGCGAGGTCGGCTACGAACTCTACCAGCAGATGGTGCAGGACGCGATCGAGCGCCTCAAGGCCGGCGTCGAGGAGCCGGCGCAGGAAATGTGGTCGCCGACGATTTCGCTCGGCGCCCCAGTGACGATCCCCGAGAGCTACATCCCCGATCTGCCGACGCGGCTTGCGCTCTATCGCCGGCTTTCGGCGCTCGAAGAGGACGCCGACATCGACGCCATGGGGGCGGAGATTGTCGACCGCTTCGGTCCGCCCCCGCCCGAGGTGGCGCTGCTCCTGCAACTGGTGACGATCAAGGCGCTGTGCCGGCGCTCCCATGTCGAGAAGCTCGACGCCGGCGCGAAGGGGCTGACGCTCGCCTTCCGCGACAATGCCTTCGCCAACCCGGCGGGCCTGGTCAAATGGGTGACGAACCAGGGCGCGCTCGCCCGCGTCCGTCCCGACATGCGCATCGTCGTCGTCGGCGACTTCGAGGAGCTGGCGGAACGTCTGGCGGGCGTGCTGGGGATCATGCGCGAGATCGCCAAGATCGCGGCGAAGAAGGGGTAGGGGCCGGCGGGGCCAAATTTCTCCAACCCATTCCAAGGAAATTCCAAACTTTTCCAAGGAAATTCCAAGCTTTTTCCAAGGAAATTCCAAATTTTTCTTTGGCGGTTTTGTGGAAAATCAAAAGCTTGTGGGAGAAAAAAGGAATTTCCCCTTCTTGAAGCCGCCGCGCCCGAAGTTTCCTCGAACCCAGGGCGCGCTCGACCCGCGCCGAGCGACCGCGGAGCGATCGACCGCCGCGACCGACTGCGAACCGCTCGCCGACCTTCGATTTCACGCTACCACGAATTCTGTTTTTCCGGAAGGCAATGTCGTGGGCGTTATGGTCGCGGCGCGCGCATCATCCGTCAGCGCGGCGGCCGCCATCGAGAGTTCGTGCGGCGATCGTTAAGCGCAATGGCGCCATAAGCGAAGCCGCCGCGTCCATCCTCGACTCCATCAAGCCAGCTTGCGGTTCAGAACCGTAAACGAGCCCACGATGTCCCTTTTAATATCGCAATTCATGATATAGAGTCGGCGCGACAGCTTTCACCAGGACGCAGAACGAAAAATGAGCCGCGACTTTCTTGTTATCGATCCCGAGACGAACCCGGCGACGCTGAAAGCGCTGGCTTCGCCGATCCGTGTGCGCATCCTCAAGTTGTTGCACAAGAAGGGGCCGATGAACGTCAACGAAATCGTCGGCGAACTTTCGTTGCCGCAATCGACCGTCTCGACCAACGTGCAAATGCTCGAAGAGGGCGGACTCGTCCGCACCGAGGCGCAGAAGGCGCGCCGAGGCAGCCAGAAAATCTGCTATCCCGCCGCCGAAGAAGTGCTGCTGGTGTTCAAGAGCGATGCGCGATCGACGGACGCCGACGCCATCGAGGTGTCGATGCCGCTCGGCCTTTACACCAGTTTCGAAGTGACGGCGCCTTGCGGCCTCTGTTCCCCCGAAGGAATCATCGGCCTGCTCGATGTGCCCGGCTCGTTTCTCGACCCGGACCGCATGAAGGCCGGGCTTTTGTGGTTCACGCGCGGCTTTGTGGAATATCAATTCCCCAACAATGCGCGCCTCGCCAACACCAGCGTTCGCGAGTTGGAAGTGGCGCTCGAGCTGAGCTCGGAGGTTCCCGGCACCAGCGCCGACTGGCCTTCCGACATTACGCTGGCGATCAACGGCGTCGATGTCGGCACTTGGACGTCACCCGGCGACTTCGGCGATCAGCGGGGCGTCTACACCCCCTCCTGGTGGAAGCTGAAAGGCTCGCAATACGGCAAGCTCAAGAGTTGGCGCGTTTCGGCGGACGGCGCCTTCATCGATGGCGTTCGCATCTCCGACGTCAACCTAGCGGCGCTCAACCTGCTCGGGCATCACTCGATCAGGGTGCGCATCGGCGTGCGCGAGAAGGCGATTCACCCTGGCGGAATCAACATTTTCGGTCGCGGATTCGGCAATTACGACCAGGACGTGGTGCTGCGTCTTCGTTGCGAACAATATCGCGATATGTGATATAGAAATTCTTCAAAGAAATCATAATCGGCGGCAAAAATGCGGCAATTTGGGCTTGCCGTGTTCAAGATTTGATCAAAAACCCCTTGACGAAGCCGCGTTCGGGCTATCAAATATCGCGATTCCTGATTTATATCAGACATCGTGATTTTTTGGTGTCAAGATGACGGTCAAAGTCACCGCGCATGCCCGCTACACGATCTCGGAAATCGATCCGAGACTCTATGGCTCGTTCATCGAGCACCTCGGCCGCGCAGTCTACACCGGCATCTACGAGCCCGGACACCCCAGCGCCAACGCCGCTGGAATGCGCGGCGACGTCATCGAGCTGGTGCGCGAACTCGACGTGCCGATCGTGCGCTACCCCGGCGGCAATTTCGTTTCCGCCTTCAATTGGGAAGACGGCGTTGGACCGCTGCCGCTGCGGCCGGCGCGGCTCGATCTCGCTTGGCACACCACCGAGACCAACGAGGTCGGCGTGCATGAATTCGCCAATTGGTGCACGGCGGTCGGCGCCAAGATGATGTATGCAGTCAACCTCGGTTCGCGCGGCCTCGACGAAGCGCGCAACTTCCTCGAATACGCCAATCATGCCGGCGGCAGCCATTGGAGCGATCTGCGCATCAAGAACGGCCGGCGCGAGCCGTTCGACATCAAGCTCTGGTGTCTCGGCAACGAGATGGACGGTCCGTGGCAGATCGGCCACAAGACCGCCGACGAATATGGCCGGCTCGCCCACGAGACGGCGAAGGCGATGCGCGCCTTCGACAAGTCGCTTGAACTCGTCGTCTGCGGCTCCTCCAACGCGAAGATGCCGACCTATCCGCAGTGGGAAGCCACCGTTCTCGACCACACCTACAACGAGGTCGACTACATCTCGCTGCACATGTACGTCAACAACCGCGCCGGCGACACGGCGGGCTATCTGGCCGAAAACGTCAAGCTCGACCGCTACATTTCCTCGATCGCCGGGGTCATCGACTTCATCAAGGCCAAGAAGCGTTCGCAAAAGCAGGTCCACATCTCGTTCGACGAGTGGAACGTCTGGTATCATTCCGACGAGCAGGACCGCAAAATTCGCGAAGGCGCCGACGGCTGGCCCGCCGCGCCGCCGCTGCTGGAAGACATCTACAACTTCGAAGACGTGCTGCAGGTCGGCTTAATCCTCAACACGTTCATACGCCGCTCGGACGTGGTCAAGATCGCTTGCCTCGCCCAGCTCGTCAACGTGATCGCGCCCATCATGACCACGCCCGGCGGCGCCGCGTGGCGGCAAACGATCTTCTATCCCTTCCTGTTCGCCTCGCGCTACGGCCGCGGCGCGGCGCTCGACCTCAAGGTTGAAAGCCCGACCTACAGCGTCGCCGAGCTCGGCGAGATATCCTGTCTCGACATCGCCGCCGTCCACAATGCGCCGACGGGCGAGCTGACGTTGTTCATCGTCAATCGCTCCGATGCGGCGAGCGAAATCGAAGCGAGCCTCGAAGGCTTCGGCGCGCCGTTCGCGATCCTCGACCACCAGGTGATGGCCGGCCACGATCTGCGCGCCGCCAACACCGCCGCCGATCCCGTCAAGGTCGCGCCCAAACCGGGCGTGGGGGCAAATATTCGCGCCGACCGCCTAACGCTGAAGGCCGATCGCTTTTCTTATCAGATGATCCGATTGCAGGCGTCGTAGGTTCATCGGCGCGCGTGACAAGGCGCGTGGGAGGAAACGAAGTCGTGACGGCCGAGATCGACATTCGCAACGTGAGCAAGTCCTTCGGCGCGCTGAAGGTCATCGAGGACCTTTCGCTATCAATTCCCGCCCATGAATTCGTCGTCTTTCTCGGACCCTCCGGCTGCGGCAAGTCGACCTTGCTCAGAATGATCGCCGGCCTCGAGGGCGTCGACGACGGCGAGATCCTCATCAACGGCGTGCGCGTCGATCCGCTGCCGCCGGGCAAGCGCGGCTTGGCGATGGTGTTTCAGTCCTACGCGCTCTATCCCCACATGACGGTGCGCCAGAACATGGCCTTCGGTTTGGAGAACGTCGCAACGCCGCGCGCCGTCATCGCCGAGCGCATCCAGACCGCCGCGCGCATGCTGGAAATCGACCATCTGCTCGACCGCAAGCCTGGCCAGCTTTCGGGCGGCCAGCGCCAGCGCGTCGCCATCGGGCGCGCCGTCGTCAAAGAGCCGAAAGCGTTTCTGTTCGACGAGCCGCTTTCCAATCTCGACGCGGCGTTGCGCGCGCGCACCCGCATCGAGATCGCCCAACTGCATCAGCGGTTGCGTGCGACCATGATCTTCGTCACGCACGATCAGATCGAGGCGATGACGCTTGCCGAGCGCATCGTCGTGATGAACAACCGGCGCATCGAGCAGATCGGCCCGCCGATGGAGATCTACGACCGGCCGGCGACGCGTTTCGTCGCGGGCTTCGTCGGCACGCCGCAGATGAACTTTCTCGACGTGCGCAGCGCGACCGCCGGCGCTAAGGGCCTAGAAGTTCGCCTCGACGAAACTTTGAGCATACCGACGCGCGTCGATCCCGCCGAGGCGGGGCGCGCGGCCGTGCTGGGCATTCGTTGCGAGTCGGTTCGCGTGAGCGGCGCCGGCCAAGGCGACGCCGATGGCGTCGTCGACGTGCTGGAGCGATTGGGCGATCGCGCGTTGGTCCACGTTCACTTGGCGAGCGGACAGAGTGTGGTCGCCAACGAAATCGCGCAAACAAGACTGCGCGTCGGCGACCGCATCGGCCTCAAGTTCGACGGCGACAAAGCGCATCTGTTCAACGCCGAGGGCGCCGCATTGCCGTTGCGGAGCGCGCCATGACGGACCGCAGCGACACCTCCGCTAGGCGCCGCAAAGCCGCTGGCGCCGACGCGCCGGCCTGGCGCAACGCGCTGTTCGTTGCGCCCTATCTGTTCTTCTTCGTCACCTTGCTGGTGTTCCCGCTCTTCTGGGGCATCTGGCTCAGCTTCCACAAGGCCGACATTTTCACTTCCGGGCCGTTCATCGGCTTGGGCAATTATGTCAGGCTGTTCAACGACGCCGTGTTTCTGCAGTCGGTCGCCAACACTTTCTATTTCGTGCTTCTTACCGTGCCTGCCCTTGCGCTGCTCGGTCTGTTCCTGGCGCTCTCGCTCAATTCGAATTCGCGCCTGGCGACGGTTCTGCGCGGCCTGTTCTTCTCCTCCTCGGTGCTGTCAGTCACCATCGTCACCCTGATCTGGCGGTTCGTGTTCATTCCGCAATATGGATTGTTGTCGGCGATCTATAAGGTGTTCGACGCCGAAGTCCCGAGTTTTCTGACCGATCCCAACCTGGCGATGATCGCCATCGCGATCACCACGATCTGGTGGTGCATCGGCCTGCCGATGATGCTGTTCCTGGCCGCGTTGCAGCAGATTCCTGCCGACATCTACGAAGCGGCGGCGCTCGACAACGCCAGCCGCTGGCGCACGCTGACGTCGATCACGCTGCCCTCGATCCGGCGCACCTTCGTGCTCGTGGTGATCATTCAGATCGTCATGCAGTTCCAACTGTTCGGCCAGGCGTGGCTGATGACGCGTGGCGGCCCCAACAACGTCACGCGGCCGATCGTGCTGCACATCTACGACCTCGCCTTCCGCCGTTGGGACGTCGGTCTCGGGGCGGCCGCCTCGGAAGTGCTGTTCGCGCTGATCCTGACGGCGGCGATGATCCAATATCTCATGAGTCGCAGTGCGGGGGAACGATCATGAGCGCCCGCTCGAATTCCGGATCCGCTCGGCGCGGGATCGGCGACCACATCATTCTCGCGCTGGTGTTGGCGCTGTCGATAGCGATGGTCGCGCCGGCGTTGTGGGTGATCGGGCTTTCGCTGAAAGACAATCACGAGGTGATGGCCAATCCGAATTCGGTTTTTCATCCGCCCTACGTCATCGACAACTATATCAACATCCTCTACGGCGGCGGGGTGGTCCGCTGGATCCTCAACAGCCTGATCGTCTCGGTTGGACTGACGTTCGGCACGTTGTTGCTCTCATCGCTCGCCGGCTACGGCTTCGCCCGTCTCAACTTCCCCGGGCGCGACGTCCTGTTCATCATTGTTCTTTTCGGCCTCGCGGTGCCGGAACAGGCGGTGATTGTCGCTCGCCACCAGATCTTCAGCCTGCTGAAATTCCACAACACCTATCACGGCATCATCCTGCCGGGACTGTCGAACGCGTTCGGCGTGTTCCTGATGACGCAATATTTCCGCGCAATCCCGAAGGAACTCGACGAGGCGGCGCTGATCGACAACGCCAGTCGCTTCAAGATCTTCTGGCAGGTGCTGTTGCCGCTGACCCTGCCGGCGCAGGCGACGCTGGGCATCTTCACCTTCCTTCTGTCGTGGAACGACTACTTCTGGCCGCTGATCTCCGCCACCGAGAAGAACATGTACACGCTCACCGTCGGCATGGCCTCCATGCAGGTCAATTTCGCCCAATCCGAAGGGGTCGGCTTCCTGATGGCGCAAGCGGTCTTTGCCGGCGCGCCGATCTTCATCGTCTATCTCTTCTTCCAGAAATACATCGTCACCGCCGTGTCCGGCGCGGCGATGAAATAGGCGACGACCGGTTCTTCGGCGGCCCGGTTGGACCGGCCGAATTCGTAGGGAGCAAGGGCCGTGAAAGACCTTTTGCGCCAGACCCTGTCGGCCTTCGGGCCCAATGGGAACACAAGGAGGAAAGCATATGAAGACGATCAACATGTTGGCCACGATTACGGTTTCGGCTCTCGCAATGGCGATGGCGACGGCTTCGTTCGCCGCCGACAAGGTCGAAATCAAGCTGCAGCGCTTCTTCGGCGCCTGCGACGCCGACTTCGGCTCCAACACCGATGTCGCCAAGGCGGTCGGCGAATGCGGCATCATCACTTCGCTGATCAACAAATTCAACGCGACGAGCCCCGACGCGCACGTCTCCGTGACGACGGTTGAATGGCCTGGATACGATCAGCTCAACGCCCAGTTCGCGGCGGGCGATCCGCCGGATCTGGTGACGATCCACGAGTCCGCGCTATCCGACTATCAGTCGAAGGGGCTGATTCTGCCGCTCAACGATCTCTTGAAGACCGTCGGCGTTACGCCGGATCAATTCACTGAAGCGGCGCAGCGGGGCGCGACCAAGGCCAGCAAGCTCTACGGCATGCCGATCGACACCTGGACCATGTTGTTCCATGTCAACATGGACCTGTTCAAGCGAGCCGGCCTTGTCGACGCCAATGGCAAACCGATCTTTCCGAAGTCGCCCGACGAGTTTATCGCGCAAGCCGAGCAGTTCAAGGCGAAGACCGGCAAGCCCTATCTGATCCAGTATTTCAGCAATGAAACGGCGCTGTTCATGCGCAATTTCTACACCTACCTGTTCCAGCAGGACTCCGACTTCTTCGCCGACCCGAAACACGTGAAGTTCAACACGCCGGAGGGCAAGCGCGTCGTCGAGATGTTCAAGAAGCTCTACGACGAAAACCTGACGACAAAGGCGCTCGACTATTCCGGCGCGATCAACGCCTTCCTCGCCGGCGAAGGCGGCGTCCATATGAACGGCACCTGGGTGGTCGGCGACTACGACGCGCAGGCGAAGACGCCGGGAACCGCGCTCAACAAGGGCGGCTACGAGGTCTATCCTTATCCGCAGCTGTTTGGGGGCGCGCATGCGCAATATGCCGACGGCCACACCTGGGCGGTGTCGAACGCCAAGCGTACGCCGGCGCAGACCGCGGCGATCGCAGAGTTCCTCAAGTTCTACTTCGACAACGACTTCGAATGGTCGCGCACGGGCCATCTGCCGTCGGTCCAGGCGGTCATCGACTCTGAGAAGTTCAGGGCCCTGCCGCATCGCGACACCTACCTGGCGGCCGCCAAGCTCGGGCGGCCTTTGCCGCCGGACGTTCTGCGCCAGTTCGCAATCCAGGACATCATCGGCGAAGAACTCGTCGCCGGCATCTCCGGCCAGAAGAGCATCGAGGCGGCCCTGTCGTCCGCCGAGAAGCGCGTCAACGATCTGTTGGGCAACTTGTAACTCTGGCCTCGCCAAACGCCCCTGGGAAAAGCCAGGCGCCAAATCGCCGCCAAGCGCGATGCCTTTTCGCTGCCAATGACGCCCCCTGCAGAGGCGACGAAACGAGGCGGACGGGCGCGCGACAAACGGGATGAGAATGCGCCGCAGCCGTCGCGCCGGAGGGAGGGGCTTAAGCCCGACCGACGGAGCGGCAGCTGCGGCGCGCGGGAAAGTCCAATGCCGCAGGACGGCGTAGCGCGAATGCGCCGGCGCGGCGTTTGGCAGGGACTTGGGGCTACCGTGGTTACGGTTACGCGGTTACGGAGTGACGGCGACGATGCGTTTTGTTGACGAAAGGGTTACGGCGACAGTGCGCATATCCCGCTTCTGCGCGGCGCCCGCCATGCGGACTTCATGCGGCGACGGGTAAATGCGCAGTCGCCGAAACCCGAAACCGTCGCCGCTTAACGCGCGGCTTGGCGCGGCCGACGGCGGGAGTAGACTGGCCCGGTCAACCCATCGCTGAGAGGCGCCATGAGAATCGCAGTCATTTCCGCGCTCGCCCTGGCGCAAGCGGTCACGCTCGCCGTCGCCGCGCCGCCCCATGTCCCAGCGCCCCGTCATGTCGCGCCGCCGCAACCGAAGCCCCGGCCCTTCGACCTCAAGCCGGGGACGGAGCTGACGATCCCCATTGCGATCGTCGACGGCAAGGCCGTCGTCGGCGTCCCGCGCGCCGCGCCGCTCGGCGCGAGTCCGCCGAAGGACGGCGAGATCACGGTCGGGCTCGAGCGCCAGCAGGGGACGCTCTACAATCAGATCACCGTGGTCGAGAAGACCGCGCAGCCGATCGATTTCCTGATCACCGGGCTCAACGGCGGCACCAAGATCGACGAAGCGGCGATCTGTGGCCGGCTCGACGCGCCGATCGTCTCCCACATCGGTTCGGTGCCGTGGCGGTTCTGGCTCAACGACTTCGAAGTCGGCAAGGGCGCCGGCAGCTGCGACTAGGGCGCGGCGCTTCGTCAGCTTGGCGGCGCGGGCGGGAGCGCTAGACTGGGCTGCATCCGTCATCGCCAGCGAGGCGCCATGGCAACCCCAGTCACTCGCGCCTGCGCCGCGGCGCTCGCGCTTCTTCTCGTGGCGCCGTGCTCAGCGGGCGGCTTGCCGCAGAGGCCGACGCCGTTCGACCTCAAGCCCGGGGAGGAGCTGACCATTCCTGTCGCCGTCGTCAACGGCCAGATCGTCGTCGGCGCGCCGCGGGCCTCGAAGCTCGGGACCGCCGCGCCGAAGGAGGGCGAGATCGTCGTCGGGCTGGCGCCGGCGCCGATGGGCTCCTACTACGAGACGGTGACGGCTGCGGAGAAGACGTCGGCGCCGATCGACTTCCTCGCCACCGGCGTCAACGCCTATGTCAAGATCGACGAAGCGGTGATCTGCGGCCGCCTCGACGCGCCGTCCTCGGCGCGCATCGCCGTCGCCTCGTGGCGCGTGTGGCTCAACGGCTTCGCGGTCGGCCAGGGCGGGCCGAGCTGTCCGTGAGGGCAGGCCGCCCCGCCCCGACCGGGCGCCGTCGGCCGAACGCCGACCAGCCCATGCGTTTGGCGAGCGTCTCCAGCGCCCGCGCGCCGAGATGCGAATTGCCGTTCACACGGTGCCGACAAGTCGAAACTTTCAAAGTGTGGCGCGGCGGCTCGGCGCCGACAGCACGCTTATCCGGCCTTTGCTCAGGGGACGCATCGAAGAACGCATAGAGTCGACACTGACCCGCGCTGTTGCCGGAACTCTGTTACGGCGAGAAGGTTGGTTTTTCGAGAACGACTACGTGTGGACTGCTGCGAGGAGTTGCCTGACGACATAGGGGCCTGACGGCGGTAGTTGATCGAAGGGCGCAGGTTGCACCCACCAGAAAGTTATCCCCTTGGCGATCTCGGCGACCCTCCCGCCATTTACACCGAAGTAGGCAGCGATATCTGACTGGCGGTCCCCGCGGTCCAACATCCCCTTTGCGATCCTCGCGTCATCTTCACTCATCGAGATTCCTGCAGAAGCGGCTCGTGTCACAGCCCCATCCTTTCGAGTCGGGTTGCACTTCACAGCTGTGTTCATGCGCTGGGCAGATCAATTCAATTCGAACTGATCCGCCTCAAGGGCGCATGAGGTTCTAGGCGGCGGCCACGTCCCGAGAGGGGACAGACGGAGCCGGGCTCGGCAGCCCTCGCACGCGCGCATAACCCTCCGAGGAAGGGTTGGTAAGCGCAGCGAAAATCGCGTGTGCAGTCTCTTTCGGACCGCCAAGAGAGAATGCCCCCTTTGGCGTGAACTTCCCCGCAATTCCTTCCCATGCCTTCCCGCGCATCCAGTTGACGGTCTTGAGTTCGACAGCCAACTGCCGGCACTTGGTCCTGCGCGCATCGGGATCGCCAATATAAAGGGCCTGGTTGCCCACCGCCCCCAACGCGGCGAGTACCGCAGGCGAGGATGTGACGTTGTTTTCGCGGTCGAGCATGAACTGCCCGAGCGCCTCGCTGAGCGCGGAGAACCAGTCGACCGCCGCGGCTCGCACGGCCGGCAAGTCATCTTCGCCAATCGGGACCGGCCGAGCACCATATTGAACGCCGACGATCCCCTTCGCCAGCGTCACACAAGCACCGCGAAGGGCCGCGATGGTGGTGACCTCGGGGTCGTTGGTCCGCAATTGACGGCGCGCCTTGTTTACGCGATTGCGGAAGAACGGAACATCCCGCTCAACGTCGCGACTGACCTGCGTTATGGGATCGCGCGCGTCCATCCCGATGCTCAAAGCTGCGTTCGGTCTCACGCCAAGCGCGTTGAGATCATGGAAACTTTGACGAGCCCAAAGCTGGTCTTTGCCGTGGCAAATGTAAACGGCGACAAACTGTTGCTTGGTCGCGGGCTCCCGGTTAGCCGCCTCGTGGCGGGCCGCAAGCTGCGTCTCGCCGTCGATCGCGATCAGTCGCTGGTCCCAAGGAATTTGAATGAAGCCGGTGCCGTCCGGGCGCTCATCCACCTCCAAACGGCCCTCGCTATAAAGAGTGATGACAGGGGTAATACCGTCCTCGCCCGAATGGAGCGCGACGATATATTCAGAATAGGGATCGACGTTTCTCTTCTTCGCTCCCTCAAAAAGGCGTTGCACTTCCTCTCGGACATTGAGGAGTTCCTGCAATTCCTTCGACGCGTCGTGCTTTTTCTTGTTCTCAGTGTCGCGTGGGTCCGGGGCGATCTGGAACAACTGGGACGCACGGACGCGACCGAGGAAACGGTGATCGTCGATCTTGGTGCCCGCCACGATATGACCGTCGGTGGGATTCAGCATCATAGCTAGCTCCTGTGTATCAGAACGGCGAAACAGCCGCTCTCGAGACGGCTTAAATCACAACTATCGTACTTTGACAAGAAAAATGCTCGACTCGAGTTATATTTCCCGCCCCTCGAGTTGAATAACGGTACTATTACGTAGATCAAGGCCGCGGCTAACTCGACCTTCATTTCGAGCCCTCGTCATGCGATGAGGGTTGAGTAAGCCGTCACCAGATTCGCCCCGAGGCGGCCGTGCGAGCGCCGGCCGAGGTAGTACTCACAAAGCTTGCGCGGGGACCGCTTATGACACTCAACCCGTTGATCGCGTTCGCGCACGACCTGAATTTGCGCGTGCATGGCCGGCATTCACCCGCGGTGCGCCTTTACCGTTGCAGCGGCCGCCGCTTTCGGTCAGGCTAATAGTCTCGTCGCCGGCCGCAAGGCCGGAAGGACAGATGGAAAATCGCGATGGCGATGCGGAATTTTGACGCCGATACGCTGACGGCGGCCGTGCTGCGCAGCCTCGACAACGCCGAGACGCCGCGCGCCAAGGCGGCGCTGACGAGCCTCGTCCGCCATCTCCACGCCTTCGTGCGCGAGGTGGCGCCGACACCCGAGGAGTGGATGGCCGGGATCAAGCTCTTGATCGACACCGGCCGTTGGTGCGACGACCAGCGCAACGAGTTCATCCTGATGTCGGATACGCTCGGCGTTTCGATGCTGGTCGACTTCCTCAATTACGGCCGTGTCGAGGGCTGCACCGAATCGACGGTGCTCGGCCCGTTCTTCGTCGCGGGCGCGCCGGAGCTGCCGCTCGGCGCGAGCATCGCCAAGCCCGGCACGCCTGGCGAGCCGTGCGTCGTCACCGGCGCGGTTCGCGACGTGCAAGGCCGGCCGATCGCCGGCGCTCTCCTCGACGTCTGGGAAGGCGACGGCGAGGGCTTCTACGACGTGCAGAAGCCTGACGGCATGAACTTGCGCGGACGATTTCGCACCGATCCGGACGGCAAGTTCTGGCTCAAATGCGTGCGCCCGACGAGCTACCCTGTGCCGACCGACGGGCCCGCCGGCCGGCTGCTCAAGGCGGCCGGCCGCCACCCGATGCGCCCCGGGCATCTGCACACCATTGTCGCCGCGCCGGGTTTTGCGACGCTCGTCACCCACCTCTTCGTGCGCGGCGATCCGTTTCTCGATTCGGACGCGGTTTTCGGCGTCAAGGAATCGCTGATCGTCGATTTCGACCTGACGCGATCGGCCGAGGACGCCGCCCGCTTCGGCATGGAGGCGCCGTTCTACCGCGCCCACTACGACTTCGTGCTCAAGCCCGCGGCCGCCGCGCCTTCCTAAGGCGGACGTCAAGCGCCGGGGCGTTTGGGCGATCTCGCGCTTCTCGGCGCGTTCCCGTATATGCTAGCGCTCGGCGCGCGGAGGGCTTTTGTGGTGAACCGACTGGTTTATGTCTTGAACGGCCCGAACCTCAACCTGCTCGGCAAGCGTCAGCCGGAGGTCTACGGCGTCGAGACGCTCGCCGACATCGAGGCCTCCTGCCGCGGCGCGGGCGCCGAATTGCAACTGGAGATCGAGTTCCGCCAGAGCAATCGCGAATACGAGATCATCGACTGGATCCATGAGGCGCGCGAGCGGGCCGGCGGCATCGTCATCAACCCCGCCGCCTTCACGCACACCTCGATCGCCATTCTCGACGCGCTCGCCGCGTTCGAGGGGCCGATCATCGAAGTGCACATCTCGAACATCCACAAGCGCGAGCCCTTCCGCCGTCATTCCTGCGTCTCCGGCGTCGCTTCCGGAGTGATCGCCGGCTTCGGCGCGCAGGGTTACGCGCTGGCTTTGCAGCGTCTGGCCCGGCTGTTCGACGAGAAGCGGGCTTAAGGCGGACGCGCGGCGCAAGCGGGCCTTGACGCGGCGCATCGCGATGACCTCGCTGAGAATGGCGGTCGTTTCACCGTCGAGGCCGCCAGGTTGGCGGGCCTTCGCCGGCGATCGCGCGACGACTTGCATGCGAGCCGGCGATGCGCCAAGCCAAAGACGATGTCTGACAACGCGGCGAAAGACCATCGAATCCTCGTCGTCGGTCCGAGCTGGGTCGGCGACGCCGTGATGTCGCAATGTCTCTACAAGGCGCTGCGCGCCCGCGATCCAGACGCCGCCATCGATGTCCTCGCTCCCCCCGCGCTCGCGCCGCTCATCGGCCGGATGCCGGAGGTCAGCGCGGTCGTGCCGTCGCCCTTTGGACATCGCGACTTTGGTCTGTGGCGGCGGATCGGCCTCGGCCGCGCCCTCGCCGGGCGATACAGCGCCGCCTACGTGCTGCCTGGCAGCTGGAAGTCGGCGATCGTTCCGTTCGCCGCGCGGGCGCCGCGGCGATGCGGCTACCTCGGCGAGGCCAGGTGG
>CAVWKL010000206.1:0-7100 GCA_963755075.1 uncultured Alphaproteobacteria bacterium | reverse complement strand
CGCGAATGTCGTTCGAAGCCAGCGTCGCCCTGGTTTGCTTGCGATTGGCGGGGCGCTAGAGGCGCGTTTCGAGCTTTTCTCAAAACTCGTGGATTTCGAACTCCTGACCGTCGCATGCATATTGATTTGTGCTTGGAACCCGAAAGGCCGGGCTTTGCCGGCCCTGCCAGAAAAGCGAATTGAAGCCAGCCGGTCCGAGCGCCGCGTCGGCTGGATGTTTTCTTCCAGCCGCCGGGCGCTCGGATGCGAGACGTCGCCGCAATCGTCCAAGTCCGACGCTCAATGTTCCCCAGGGTTCGGCCGGCCTTGGCCGTCGGCGATCAAGCTCTTCAAGCTCCCCTTGACGTAGGAACCCCAGGCGTCGGAACAGGCCTCATAGCATTCGTCGTCGGGGGCCAAGCCGAGGTGAGTGAATTTGACCTCCGTCTTATCGCCCTTGGCGGCGATGTCGAAGGCGATCTTGGTCCCGTTCCATTCGTCCTTGTCCTTGATGAAGCTCAGATAGCTGTCGAGGACGAGCCGCACCGACTCTCTTGCCGGGGTCTAGTTCGACGACCTTCTGCTTGCTGTAGTGGATGTCCTTGTAGCGATAGGTCCACTCGGCGCCGAGCGCGTCGGTGACGCCGTCGATTTCGCCCGACCACCAGGCGCGGACATTGTTGATGGCGGCGAAAGCCTCGTCGGGGGTCTTGTCGACGGTGAAGGCGGCGGTGAGATGGGGCTTGGTCATGACGATCTCCTTGTTGATGGGTTGAGACATTGCGTTGCGCTTGGCCTGCGCGCCGACGGCGCGGGCATTGCGGGTTGGCTCACGCCGCCGCGGCCAGCATCATGGCGGCGACCTGCCGTTCCGAGGACTTGGGCGAGGCCTCGAACGATCGGCCGAATTCCACCGCGAACGGGTCGGGGAAGATGTCTTCCCGCCCGGCCTCGACGCCCTCGAGGATCGCCCCCGCCACCTCGAGCGCCGCGGTCTTGGGGATCGCCAGCGCCCGCGACATGTCGGTGTCGATGGGGCCGGGGTAGACGCCGACGACCGCGGTCCGCTGCGCCGCCAGCAGGATGCGCGCGGCCTGGGTCAGCGAATGGAGCGCGGCCTTCGATGCGGCGTAGGTCGGCAGGAAAGGCACGTTGGTGAGTCCGGCCACCGAGCCGATGGCGACAAAGGCGCCGCCGCCGTTCCTGGCGAGCGTCGGCGCCATGCGCTGGATGAGCCGCAACGGCCCGAAATAATTCACGTCCATTTCGCGCTGGGCCTCGCCGACAACGTCGGCGCCGACGATCGCCGTGCCCAGCGCCAAGCCGGCGTTGCTGAAGACAAGCTCGACGTCCGAAGCCGCTTCCGCGGCAGCGCGGACCTGGTTGGCGTCGGTCACGTCGAGCCGCAGCGCAACGACCCGCTCGTCGCCGAGGTCCCGCAACGACCGCGGATCGCGCGCCGCCGCGTAGACCCTCTTCGCGCCGCGGGCGAGCAGGCCTTCCGTCAACGCGCGTCCGAGGCCGCGATTGGCGCCCGTCACCAAGGCGACGGTTTCCATGATTCTTGGCGAAGTCATCGTCTGTTCCTCTCGTTCCTGATTGAGGGGCGATCAATTGCGCGCATCGCCCGTCCCGTGGTTGAAATCGGCGCGCCGATCCGTTCGCCGGAGCGGTCGCTCCGGCGCTTGTTGCGTCGTTCTTCAGAATTGCGGTTGCGAGGTCGGTGAGGCCGGTTGCGGGTTAGGGATCGCAACCTCGCGTCGTTCAACTTGTGTCGCTCGACATAGATCGCCTGCAGTTCGCGCCAGGCCATGCCGCGACTGACGGACCGCCCCCTCGGCGAGGAGACCGCCCAGGCGCTCGAAGAAGAAATGCCAGCCCGGCAGCATGAGCGCCCGGTTGGCGAAGGGCGCGCCCTTGTGGGTGAAGATCACGCAGGCGCCGTCGCCGTCGCGCGACAGTTCATAGCGCGCCACCGAATCGGGCGCATGGGCGTTGCGCCAGGTGAACTCGAGGACATGGGGCGGCTCCCAGGTCACGATATGGCCGATCATCGGATTGGGCCCGTCGAGCATCAGTTCATAACGGCCGCCGGCGCGGGGTTCGACAAAGGCGGCGCCCATCCAGTCCTGCAGACGGGCGGGATCGGTCAGCGCGCTCCAGACCTTCTCGATTGCGCGCGGATAGCGGCGTTCGAACCGCATGTCGATGCGGTCGTCGCGTCGCTCGAAGGCGCCGAGCTGTTCAAGGGCGTTCATGTCAGTCGCTCCTGCTGAGGTGGTCGCCGAGAGCGTCGAGTTTGTCCGACCAGAAGGCGCGATAGGAGGCGAGCCATCGATCGATTTCCGCCAAGGGCGCGGCGTCAAGACTGTAAAGCCGTTTCGGCCCCTCGACGCGGATGCGCACCAATCCGGCTTCGCGCAGAGCCTTCAGATGCTTGGAGACGTTCGGCTGAGGTAGGCCGAGCGTCTCCACGAGGGCCCCCGCCGGCTGTTCGCCCCTCCGGAGAAGGGCGAGAATGTCGCGGCGAATGGGGTCGGCGATGGCTGTGAATGTTGTCATGGCCGTATATTCTCCCGAAGGTATATTCCTGTCAAGGCATATAATGAATCTTTCTTAGAGCACGGCCCGTCGGCCGGCTCGCGCTGGGAGCGCGGCAGCAGACGCAATGCGTCATCGCTAAGGCAATTGCTTATCTATCTGCTCCATGATACGAAAGCATATGCTTAACCAATCAACCCCCCTCGACCTCGCCTTTCAGGCCCTCGCCGATCCGACGCGGCGGGCCATGCTGGAACGGCTGTCGCGTGAGCCCGCCTCCGTCAGCGACCTCGCGCGCCCCTTGGCGATGTCGTTCCCGGCGGTGATGCAGCACCTGGCGGTGCTCGAAGGCGCAGGCCTCGTCACGTCGCGGAAGGTCGGGCGGGTGAGAACCTGCCGGATCGAAGCGCGCGCGCTCGGGCGCGCGCAGGATTGGATCGCCGCCCGGCGCGCCGAGTGGGATCGCCGGCTCGATCGGTTGGGAGATTACCTCAGCGAGTTGAAAGCCAAAGGAGACGACGATGACCGCAGCCCATGACGTCAAAGCCGCCAAGGCCATGAACCCTCTGGTGATCTCCCGCACCTTCGCCGCGCCGCGCGCGCTGGTCTTCAAGGCCTGGAGCAGCGCCGAGGCCATGAAGCGCTGGTTCAGCCCCGAGGGCTGCAGCGTGCCCGAGGCGGAGATCGACTTCCGCCCCGGCGGCGCCTGCATCGTCTGCATGCGTCTGCCGAACGGCGAGGACCATTGGATGCGCGGCGCCTTCGACGAGGTCGCGCCGCCGGACCGGCTGGCGTTTGCCAGCGAGGTTACCTTCGCCGACGGACGAAAGTTCGTCGCCCGCACCACGGTCACTTTCGAGGACGACGGCCATGGCACGCGCCTGACCGTGCGGCAGGAGTACGAAATCGCCGACGAGAGCCTCCTCTTCGTGCTCGAGGGCGCGCGCGAGGGTTGGCGCACGACGCTCGACAAGCTGCAGCGCGAAGTGGCGCGCATTCCCGTCGGCGAGGCGACCACGCACGCTGCGTTCTCGATCGCGCGCCTCTACGACGCGACGCCCGCGCGGGTTTTCCACGCGCTGACCGACAAGGCCGCCAAGGCGCGCTGGTTTGTCGGCGGCGACGGGTTCTCGCTGATCTCGCGCGAAATGGACGTGCGGCCCGGCGGGCGCGAACGCCTGCGCGGGCGCTGGACAAGCGGCATGACGACCACCTTCGACGCCGTCTATTTCGACGTCGTCGCCGACACGCGTCTCGTCTACGCCTACGAGATGTGGATCGGCGACCGCAAGATCTCGGTGTCGCTGGCGACCCTCGAGATTGAGCCGGTCGCCGCCGGCGCCCGTCTCCTGGTCACCGAGCAGGGCGCCTTCCTCGACGGCTACGAGGACAACGGCGCGCGCGAGCGCGGCACGGGCGAACTGCTCGATCGGCTCGGCGCATCGCTGAAGCGCTGACGCCATTCAACGCGTCGCCAGCGCGTCGCGCGCTTGCGCGACCAAGACCGCCGCCCGATCTGGCGCGTAGCGCCGCGCCGCGCCATGGCCCCACGCGGGCCCCGGCCAGGCGGGGTCGCCGACGGCCCGGCCGATGATATGAACGTGCAATTGAGCGACGATGTTGCCAAGCGCGCCGACGTTGATCTTCTCCACCCCCGGCAGGCCGCGCACGAAGCGCGAGGCGACGGCGATCTCCTCGATCAGGCTCGCGCGGGCGGCGGCGTCGAGGTCGACGATCTCGTGCGCGGCCTCGCGGCGCGGAACCAGGACCAACCAGGGATAGCGGCGGTCGTTCATCAGAAGCGCGCGCGACAAGGCGAGGTCGCCGATTTCGAGCGTATCTGCGGCAAGGCGCGGATCGAGCGCGAAACTCATGCGAGCCAACTCGCCCCGCGAGGCGTCGCGGGGAGGCCGAGTTTATCGGCGACGGTTGCGCCGACGTCGGCAAGCGTCGAACGCGCGCCGATCGGCCCGGCGGGCGTCGCCCCGCCGAAGGCGAGGATCGGCGCGTGCTCGCGGGTGTGGTCGTAGCCGCGCCAGGTCGGATCGTTACCGTGATCGGCGGTGATGACGCAGAAATCGTCGGCTCGCATCGCGGCGGCGATTTCGGGCAGGCGGGCGTCGAAGGCCTCCAAGCACGCGGCGTAACCCGCGACGTCGCGGCGGTGGCCGTACTCGCTATCGAAATCGACCAGATTGACGAAGATGAGCCCGCCGTCAGCGGTGTCATGAAGCGCGGCGAGCGTCAGATCGACGTTCGCGCCGTTGTCGCCGCCCTTGACCTCGCGGCCGGTGAAGCGATGGGCGAAGATGTCGCCGATCTTGCCGATCGAGACGACCTCGCGGCCCGCCCCGGCCGCCCGCTCGATGAGATTGCCCGGCAGCGGCGGGACGGAGAAGTCCTTGCGATGCGCGGTGCGCGTGAAGTCGGCGGACGCGCGCCCGACGAAGGGGCGGGCGATGACGCGCCCGATCGCCAGCGGGTCGCAGAGGCGGCGCGCGATCCGGCAAACCTCGTAGAGGCGCTCCAGTCCGAACGCCTCTTCATGTGCGGCGATCTGGAACACCGAATCGGCGGAGGTGTAGCAAATCGGCTTCAATGTCCTCAGGTGCTCCTCGCCGAGCTCGGCGATGATTCCGGTGCCGGAGGCGTGGCGGTTGGCGAGAATGCCGGGCAGGCCGGCCTCGGCGATCAGCGCCGCGGTCAGCGACTCCGGAAAGGCCGGAATCGTCTAGCGGGAAATAACCCCAGGCGAAGTCGACCGGCGTGCCCGCGATCTCCCAGTGGCCCGAGGGCGTGTCCTTGCCCCTCGACGTCTCGACACCGTAGCCCCATTGGCCTTGCGCGGCCGGCGCAGGCGAAACCCGGCGGACGGACGCCGGTCGAAGCGCGCATGGCGAGGCCGAGGCCGAGCGCGTCGAGCGCGGGGAGCCGCAACGGCCCGGCCCTGAGCCCCGCGCGGTCGCCCCTCCCCTCGGCGCAGCTCAGCGCGATATGGCCGAGCGTGTCCGCACCTTCGTCGCCATAGGCGCCCGCGTCCGCCGCGCCGCCGCAACCGGCCGAGTCGAGAACGATGATGAGCGCCCGGCCCATGGCTCTTCCTACTGGCTGACGACGCCCGTCGCGTCCGCTTCGATGGCGAAGGCGGCGGCGAACAGCGCCTTGGTGTAGTCGTTCTGCGGCGCGGCGAAGATTTGGCGCGCCGCGCCGCTCTCGACCACCTCGCCGCGCCGCATGACGATGATCTCGCTCGCCAGCGCCCGCACCACTTTCAAATCGTGCGAAATGAAGAGATAGGCGAGCGCGCGCCGCTTTTGCAAATCGCGCAGGAGATCGACGATCTGCGCCTGCACCGACATGTCGAGCGCCGAAGTCGGTTCGTCGAGCACGATGAACTTCGGATCGAGCGCCATGGCGCGCGCGATCGCGATGCGCTGGCGCTGGCCGCCGGAGAACTCGTGCGGGTAGCGGTCCATGGTCGCCGGGTCGAGCCCGGTGTCGGCGAGCGCCCGCGCGACCGCCGCGCGGCGCTCGGCCGCGTTGAGCCGCGTCTTCTGCGCGATCAGCCCTTCCTCGACGATCTCGGCGACCGACAGGCGCGGCGACAGCGAGCCGAACGGGTCCTGAAACACGATCTGCATGTCGCGGCGCAACGGGCGCATCTGCGCGACGCGAAAGCCCGTGCGATGCCGCGCCCGCAATAGAGGATCGTCCCCTCCGAGCGGATGAGGCGCAGGATCGCCAGGCCGAGCGTCGTCTTGCCCGAGCCGGATTCGCCGACGACGCCGACCGTCTCGCCCTCGCGCACGGTCAGCGAAACGCCGTCGACCGCCTTCACGTGGCCGACGGTGCGGCGCAGAAAGCCGCGCTTGATCGGGAACCAGACCTTGCACGTCGTCGGCGGTCGACGATCGGCCTCGCCGAGCGCGTCGACCTCCGGCGGCGGCGCCCTTGGGCTCGGCGGCGAGCAGCATCTTGGTGTATGCGTGCTGCGGATTGGCGAAGACCTCCGCCGTCTTGCCCGCTTCGACGATCTGGCCCTGCTGCATCACCGCGACGTCGCTGGCGATCTGGCGCACGATGCCGAGGTCGTGGGTGATGAACAGCAGCGCCATGCCGAGCCTGCGCTGCAGATCCTTCAACAGCTCGAGGATCTGCGCCTGCACGGTGACGTCGAGCGCGGTGGTCGGCTCGTCGGCGATGAAGAGGTCGGGGCGGTTGGCGAGCGCCATGGCGATCATCACGCGCTGGCGCTGGCCGCCGGAGAGCTGGTGCGGATAGGCGCCGAGCCGCGAGGCGGGATCGGCGATGCCGACCTCGTTCAGCAGGCCGACGACGCGCTGGCGCGTCGAAGCGGCGCGCCCGCCGTGCAGCGCGATGATCTCGCCGATCTGCTTCTCGATGGTGTGCAGCGGATTGAGCGAGGTCATCGGCTCCTGGAACACCATGGTCATGCCGGCGCCGCGCATTTCGCGCAGGTCCGCTTCGCTCATTTTCAACACGTCGCGGCCCTTGAAAAAGATCTCTCCGGTCGGGTGGCTCGCGGCGGGGTAGGGCGGCGAGCCGACGATTGATTGCGC
>CAVWKL010000205.1:0-3500 GCA_963755075.1 uncultured Alphaproteobacteria bacterium | reverse complement strand
CATGACGCCTGGCGAGATGCATCATCAGGCAGATCGTCGCCGCGTCGCTGAGGGTTCCGACGACGCGCAGCGCGGCGAAGCCGGCGCCGAAGACAAGTTGAGAGAGCGCGAGGACGGCGAAAAATCCCGGCGGCTTGATGTCGAACGCGCTGACGTAAGGCAAATGGCCTTGGCGCCAAAGCAAGGCTGACTCGGTGAAGAAGCCGTCGTCGGGAGTGCTGTAGGTGAAGAACGGCAGGCGAACGAGAGCGCACCAGGCGAGGACGACAGCGAACGCCAGCGCGGCGCGCGTGAAAGACGACGCCTCGAGCCGACGCGCAAAGGCGCTTTGGCGGCCGATCGTCCGTGCGGCGAGGAGCGTCACGCGAAATCCTACCGGGCGATCCCAAGGACGGCGCCGAGGCCGCTCCGGTCGGGCGCGAGACGGCTCGTGCGTTGGGTGAGCAGGCTATCCCGGAAAGCCTAAAGGCGCCGTTAACTTCCCCCGCGCCCGTCGGGTCTTCCGGCGGCGGCGCGCGTGTGGCATGCTCGTGCCGCCTCGAGGGGATTGCCAGCGATGTCCGACGATCATCCGATTGCGATCGCGCCGGCCAAGGGCCGCGTCGTCGTGCGCTGGCGCGGCCGAACGATCGCCGACACGGCGCGCGCGCTCGAGCTCAAGGAGCACGTCTATCCCGCGGTTCTCTATATTCCGCGCGCCGACGCCGACATGAGCGTCTTCGAGCGAAGCGCGCTTCAGACCGTCTGCCCCTACAAGGGCCGCGCCAACTATTTTTCGTTGCGCGCGGGCGACGACGTCGACGCCGACGCAGTGTGGACCTATGAGACTCCGAAGCCGGGCGTCGCCGACATCAAGGCGCATCTCGCCTTCTATCCCGACAAAGTCCAGGTGACGCGCGAAGCGAAGTGAACCGCCCAATTTGATCAGGGACCCCATGTCGATCGAGGATTTCAAGTTCGCGCGCGACTTTCTGCTCGCGCTCGGCGACGAGTATTCCGCCGCTCGGGCCAAGTTCGTCTGGCCGCGGCCCGAGCGCTTCAACTGGGCGCTCGACTGGTTCGACGGCGAGCTCGCCCGGGGCGAGGCGGGCGCAAGGCCGGCGCTGAAAATCATTGCGAGCGAAGTCGAGACCTATTCGTTCGCCGAACTCTCGCAGCGGTCCTCGCGCCTCGCCAACGGCCTGCGCGCGCTCGGCGCCCAGCGCGGCGACCGCCTTTTGCTGATGCTCGGCAACGTTGCGCCCTTGTGGATTGCGATGCTGGCGGCGATGAAGCTCGGCCTCATCGTGATTCCGGCGACGCCGCAGCTCGCCGGCGCCGACATCGACGATCGGCTGGCGCGCGGCCGGCCGCGCTTCGTCATCGCCGACGGCGCGGCCGCCGGCAAATTCGAGGGGCGCGGCGCGGGCCTCGAACGGGTCGCGATCGGCGCGGCGCCGAGCGGCTGGCGCGATTACGCCTCGCTGATGAAGCACGGCCCGCATTTCGCCCCTGACGGCCCGACGCGCGCCGACGATCCGCTGCTGCTCTATTTCACTTCGGGAACGACGGCGCGGCCGAAGCTCGTGCTGCACACCCACGCGAGCTACCCCATCGGCCATCTGACGACCATGTTCGGCCTCGGCCTCAGGCCCGGCGACGCGCACCTCAATATTTCCTCGCCCGGTTGGGCCAAGCACGCCTGGTCGAGCGTCTTTGCGCCGTGGAACGCCGGCGCGACGATCGTCGCGCTCGCCCAGCGCTTCGAGGCGCGCGCGACGCTCGACGCGCTCGTCGCCCATGAGGTCTCGTCGTTCTGCGCGCCCCCGACCGTGTGGCGCCAGCTCGTGCAACTCGATCTCGGGGCGTGGAAGGTCGCGTTGCGGGAGGTCAATTCCTCGGGCGAGCCGCTCAATCCGGAAGTCATCGAGCAGGTCCGTCGCGCCTGGGGCCTGACGTTGCGCGATTCCTACGGCCAGACGGAAACGACGATGATGATCGGCAACCCGCCGGGCCAGAAAGTCATTCCCGGCTCGATGGGCCGTCCGCTGCCGGGCTACCGCATCGTGCTCATCGGCGCCGACGGCCTCGAATCCGATCACGGCGAAATCGCCGTTGCGCTCGCCCAGCGCCCGGTCGGCCTGATGGGAGGCTACCAGAGCGAGGAGGGCGACCTCGCGCCCATCGCAGGCGCCTATCACCGCACCGGCGACGTGGCGACGCGCGACGCCGAGGGCTACATCACCTACGTCGGGCGCGCCGACGACGTGTTCAAATCGAGCGACTATCGCTTGAGCCCGTTCGAGTTGGAAAGCGCGCTGATCGAGCACCCCGCCATCGCGGAGGCCGCCGTCGTCCCGGCGCCAGACGCCATCCGCCTGACGATCCCCAAAGCCTATGTCGCGCTGGCCGAGGGCCATGCGCCGGATAAGGCCACCGCGTCGTCGATCTTCGCCTTTCTCAACCGACGCCTCGCGCCTTACAAGCGCATCCGCCGGATCGAGTTCGGCCCCTTGCCGAAGACGATCTCCGGCAAGATCCGCCGCGTCGAGCTCCGCGCGCGCGAAGCCGAGCGCGCCGCGAAGGGCGAGCCGGCCGGGCGCGAGTTTCGCCTCGAGGAGTTCGAGGGGCTGGGGTAGGGACGGGGCGCCGATTGCGCGGTTTTGAGCGATTTCAAGGGCCCGCGGGGAGGAAAATTTCCGCTTTGGCGAGATCATGTTGCGTTTAAGCCGAATCGGGCCTTCGTCATGGCGAGCAAAGCGAAGCCATCCAGACTTGGGGATTGCGACGTGGGCTTCGTCTGGATTGCTTCGCTGTCGCTCGCAATGACGGCAGAGGCCGGTTCGTTTTACAGGCAACATTCTCTAGAGTCGCGCGTTTCTATTTATACAGTGATTGAATGTACATTACTGATTTCCTGGGCGCGACGCTGACTTTCATCGCGCTCGGGTAAAGGCGTCAGCCGCGGCATTTGCCGACGCCCAATCGTCGCTCGGCCGGGGCGCCTTGTCACGCGGACGGGGCGATCTCGGCGGCGGATTTCTCTTCGGCCGCCGCGCGCGCGAGGTTCAGCGCCAGCAGGCGTTGCAGCGCGTCCTCCGTCGCGATGTCCTCCGGCCAACCGTAGGCGGCGGCGACCGCGCGGTCGAGCGCGTCGTGCGCGTCGGCGAGCCAGCGCGGCCGCTGGTTGTAGAGGGCGGTCAGCGTGCGCGCCTTGAGCTTGACCGCCGCCTCGACGGTCTTCGGCAGAATGCGGTCGGGATAGCGGCGCGGCGCTTCGCCGGGCGCGGCGGTCGGCGTCACCTCGGGGACGATCTCGACGAGATCGGGCGGATTGAGCCAGGCGCGCCGGAGATCGTCGAGCACTTTCGCGGCGGCGGCGATGCGGATCGCGCGCGGGTCGGCGGCGTAATCGGCGGCGGGAATGTTCGGCGTCAGGCCTGCGGGGAAGGGGAAGGTTTCGAAGGTGGTGGTCGGGGTGTAGCGCGGCCGGTCTTCGAGCGACGTGCCAAGCTGCAGCG
>CAVWKL010000204.1:0-8126 GCA_963755075.1 uncultured Alphaproteobacteria bacterium | reverse complement strand
TCTCTCTCGTCGCCAATTGGCTCACCATCGCCGAGGGATCCATCGGCTGCGTCGGATCCTGGTTCTGCATCTCCGCGATCAGGAGGGTCAGAAACGAGTTGTAGCTCAATGTATTCGTCGCGGTCGTCGAAGACGCCGATGATGTCGACGACGAGTTGGAGCTGCCGACGGGCGAAGTGGCGGGGACGGTCGTCATGATCTGTCCTTTCAGGCTGCGTTCGAATTGACGGGCGCGACGGCGGGAAACATCTCTCGCTCTTCCAGCGGGAACAGGGCCCGCAACGCCTTCAACGCTTCGAAATTGCGCGAGCGGTCGATCTGGTCCGAGATCGTCTTGAGGCCGGCGAGGATCGCGGGGTTTTCGAACGCCCGCAACGCCGCGTCGATGAGCCGGCGCGACAGGCCGGTCGCGGCCGTGGTGGCGCCGGGGTCCATCAGCATGACCTGGACGGCGAAATAGATCTGGCGAAGCGGCGTCGTCGCCTGTTCCGCCTGCATGACGTGGTTCTCCAAAAGGAAGGTCACATCGTTCAGCAACTCGATCGTCGCCTTCCGGTCGACGCGAATGACCGCGCCGTTGATGTAGAGTTTTTCCCCTGCGCGAAGCGTGATATTCATGAAATCCTCACTTCAGGCCGTCGCGAATGATCTCGTTGATTTCGATCATCGGGGTTAGCTCGCTCGTTTGACCGGCGCGCACGCGATCGATTTCCTTGTTCATCCAGATGCCGATCGAGACGATCGCGGCGCGCAACTGCTCCGGCAATTCGTTTTCCGGGTTTCTCAGATCGTCGAGAAAGATCGCCCACAGGCGACGCAGATAGAATAGCGCCTCGACGACTTCGCGCGTGCCCGGCCCGCGAGCGCGGGCCGTGCGCAAGAGATCGATGACCCGATCCATCGCTTGGCGCTCGTGCGCGCGCATCACTTGCGGCGATTCCTCGATCACCTCGGTGTAAGAGAACTCGTACATTGGCGTTCCTAGGCGTTAGAGGTATTGTGCGAGGTTCAGCTTCTGAATGTCGGCCGTGAGTTGGTATGCCGTCTGGAGTTGCGTCGACAGCGCGGTGAGCTGGGTGGCCGCCGTCGTGGTGTTGACGTTGTCGAGATTGCCGATCTCGGTTTGCAGGATCGTCATCTGCGAGGCCATGGATGTGTTGGCGCTGGTGACGCGATTGAGCGTCGTGCCGACGCTGGCCTCGGTCGCGGTGATCGAGGTCACCCCTTGCGTGATCAGCGAGTTCGCGGTCGTCGCCAGCGCCTGCTGCGCGGGCGCGCTGAGTTGTCCGCCGGCGAACTCGGAGAGCATCGCGTAGCCCTCGGCGAGTTGCTGGAACCCGGGCTGATTGGCGTTCGTCGACGTGTCGATGGTTTCGCCGGGCGCGATCTGAGCGGTCGTGTTGCCGCTCGAGGCCGTCGACCAGTTGGTCGTCCAATTGTCGCCGGTGAACTCGGCGGCGAACGGGCCGGACAGGAAACTCTGCATCTGCGGGCCGGTGATGGTGGAGACCGCCGGGTCGGTCGGCGCGAAGCTGAAGTAAGTCTGAAACGCCTGATCGATGGCGGTCTTGGCCGCCGACGGAGTCGAGGAATAATAGTCGTTCATCGGCGCGACGCTGGAGTTGACGCCGCCGAAGACGTACTGACCGTTCGCCGTCGTGTTGGTCGTTGCGATCAGCGATTGAAGCGCGTTGGCGCCGAGGCTCTGCAACGTCGAGCCCGAATTGACCTCGGCCTGGCTCCACGAGGTCAGGCTCTGCACCACGCTTTGAGCGTCGGAGCGTATCGAATTGAGCGCGGCCTGGGACGTGTTCAGGCTCGTGGTGACGAGAGTGTTGCTGGTGGTCAGCGTCTGCATCAAGTCGTCTTCGTTCTTGAGCGACAATTCGTAACCGGACTGGGGGCCCAGTTGCAGGCCGATGTTGGCGTACTTGCCGGTCGAGGCTTCGACCTCGAGGCTGGTGAGCTGCGATTGGGTCTGCGCGATCGACGGCAACAGCGCGGTCGCCAGGTAATGCGTCGAAATGAAGGTCGTGGTCATGATCAGGCGGTGGGATTGACCGAGTTCAACAGCGCCGTGAACATGGTGTCGACCGTCGACAGCAGTTTGGCGGTTGTCGTGTAGGTGTTCTCGATGTTCAGCATGTTGGTCATCTCCGTGTCGAGGCTGACCCCGGTCGCGTTCGACAGCGCCGCGGTCGCCTGGCTGACCAACGAGTTTTGATAATCGACGAGGTTGCTCGCCTGCTGGTTCTGGGCCTGCAGCCAGCTCACCGAAGCATTGGCGTAGTCGCTCAGGCTGTCGGAGGAGCCCAAGCCCGCGCTCGGGTCGAAAGACTGCGTCGTCGTCACCGCCGAGATCATCCGTTGGATCTGGCCGGTGTAGCTCGCGGCGCCGGTGGCGTTGCTCACGTAGTCGGGGCCGTTGATCCCGCCGTCCCGCAGCAGGCTGACGTTGCCGCCTTGCGAGGGGTCGACGGCCGGGTTGACCTCGATGGCGGCCGCAAGACCCGTCACGGCGGTCGTCGCCGGCAGACCCGTCGCGCCCGAATAGGTGAACAACCCGGGCAGCGAGGGCTGGCCTGTCCCCGACTGATCGGTTTCGGCGAAGGCGTTGATCAGGCCGCCGGCGACTTGATCGAGCTGGGACTGATACTCCGGCGCGACCGTGTCGCGCAAACTCGCCTCGCCGGCCAGCGCGCCGGATTGGATCGGCATCGGCGACGAGGCGCCGGTGATCGGCACGCCTTCGACAGTAACGGCGTTGCCGGTTACGGTGGCGGTGAAGGTCGGCGTCGGCGTGAAGGAGAGCGTGTGCGCGCCATTGTTGAACAACGTCACGCCGCTGTCTGTGTAGATCGACATCGAGCCGTCGGGATTGGAGACGGTCGAAATGCCGATCTGTTGCGAAAGTTGAGTGAGAATGCTGTTGCGGCTGTCCTCGGCGCTGGTGATGTTGGCGCCCGTCGCCGTGCCGCTGACGATCGTCGCGTTGACCTGCGAGTACTGGTTGAGCAGCGAATTGATGGACGACACCGATGCGGCCATGGCCGTATCGGCGGATTCCCGCACCTGCTGAACCGCCGCCGACCCGCTGTTGAGCGAGGAGGCGAGATCGGACGCGGCGGCGACGACCGCCCCTCCGGCCGCGGCGGTGCCGGGCGTCGTTTCGTAGGTCGCCAGCGCGCTCTGCAAATTCCCCAGCATCGCCGAGGGCGAGTTGCCGTTCTGCATGGCGCCAGAAGCCGACGTGCTGGAGCCGCTGTCGCTGACGCTCTGCGCCAGCGTCGACAATCCGTTGGCCAGCGCCTGTTGGCTCGCCGCTTGCGAGGTCGAGGCGTTGACCTGCTCATACAGCGCCGCGTTGACCTCGCGGGTGACCGAAAGGACCTCCGAGCCGCCGTAAGAATTGCTGACGACGTTGGCGATTTCGCGCGAATAGCCGGTCGTGTTGGCGTTCGAGATGTTGTTCGAAATGACCGCCGTCTGCGCCGCGTTCGAAAGGAACGCGGAGTTGATGATGCCGTATGCGGCGGACAAGCTCATCTTTGGACCCTAGGAAGACAACGAATCGGATTAGGCCTTTAAGCCATTGAGAATTTGCAGGAGGTCGGCGCCGGTCTGGAACACCTTGGAATTGGCCTGATAGGCGCTCTGGGCCTCGATCATTTGCGTCAGCTCGGTGGCCAGATCGACCGTCGAGTTTTCGAGCGAGGAGGAGACGATCGTGCCCAGTCCGCCCGTTCCGGCGGTCGAGTAGACGATCGAGCCGGAGTTCTGATTGGCCTGGAAGACGTTGCCGTTGAGCGAGGTCAGGTTGTCCTCGCTCGGCACGCTGGCGAGCGGAATGTGGTAGGCGGCGTTGGAGGCGCCGTTGCTGTATTGGAAATCGAGCGTGCCGTCGGCGCCGATCGTCACGCCCTTCAGGCTCGCCCGCGCATTGCCGTTGGTCACGTTGGTGGCGACGCTGAAGGCCGACGCCTGCTGGGTCATCCCGCTGACGTTGAGCGCCAAAGTTTGCCCATTCGGAATCGGAATGTTGAACGGCGAGCCGCTGGTGAGCAATCCCGTCGTCGGGTCGAAATCCAACGCTTGCGTGAACAAGGGCGTGGCGGCCGAAGCCGTCGACGTGTAAGGGAAGCCGCCCCCTGCAGCCGCGGTGGAGGCGTCGTAAGCGGTCATTTCCCAGGTGTCCGAGGTCCCGTTGTTGCCCGTATTGGTCAGGTAGATGTTGATGGTGTGGGCGCCGCCCAGGTTGTCGTAGGCGGTGACCGAGGTCTCGTCGGTATAGGTCGCATCCGCCGCATTGCTCGAGGGCAAATCGCCGGTGACCACAGCGGCGGTCGAGGGAAGGTTCACGGTCAGCGTGCCGGCGGTCGTCGGGGTCGGCAGTTCGCCTGATGCGGTGACGTTGACTTTTTCGTTGGGAACCGCATCCGACTGGCTGTTGCCGGCGGTGGCGGCGTTGCCCATCAGATAGTAGCCGGCCGAGTTGACCAGATTGCCGTTGGCGTCGGGCACGAACGAGCCGTTCCGGGTGAGATAATAGGCGCCGCTCGAAGTCGGTGACGACGAAGTAGCCGTCGCCCTGAACTGCGAGGTCGGTGGTGGTCGAGGTGCCGACGACAGAGCCTTGCAGCGAATTGAGCGAGCGCAAGCTGGCCTTGACGCCCGCGAGGCTGTCGGCGGCGCCGCCCGCTTGATCGACCAAGGTCGCAAACTCGGTTTCGGCGTTCTTGTAGCCGGTGGTGTTGGCGTTCGAGACATTCTGCGAAATGCTGGAGAGCCAGTTCGTGTCCGCCAACATGCCGGAAACGGCGGTGCCCATCATACTCATAGATCGGTCCCCTCGGGATTTCCCACAACCAATTAACGATCATTCCCTTGCGTGAAGCTGATGGCGCGAAACGCCGCAGCGCGATCCGCCGAACTCAATTGACCGATCGCACCAGGCTGCCGATGAGCAGATTCCAGCCGTCGACCAGCACGAAGAACAAGATCTTCACCGGCAACGAGATGATCGACGGCGGCAGCATCATCATGCCCATCGACATCGTCAGCGCGGCGACGATCATGTCGATGACCAGGAACGGCAGGACGATGAGGAAACCGATTTCGAATCCCCGACGCAGTTCGGAAATCATGAAGGCCGGAATGAGGATCCTCAGATCCACCGTCGCGCGGTCCGTGGTTTGAAACTCGCCCTTCGACAGATCCTCGAACAGCGCGATATCCTTCTCGCGAACCTGGGCGAGCATGAATTGGCGGAACGGCTGGACGATCGCGCCGTAGGCCTCCTGCTGGTTGATCGTATTGTCCATCAGCGGCTTGAGGCCGTTCTGCCACGCCTTGTCGAAGGTGGGCGCCATGACGAAGAACGTCATGAACAGCGACAGGCTGATCAGCACCATATTGGCCGGCGCGCTTTGCAGACCCAGGCCCGACCGCAGGAAGGAAAGGGCGACGGTGAACCTGGTGAAGCTGGTGACCATGATCAGCAGACCGGGCGCGACCGACAGAACGGTGAGGATCGCGACCATCTGAACGATGCGCGCGGTCGCCGATGCGCCGCCGGTCGGGATCAACGCCCCGAGATCGACGGTCTGGGCGCCGGCGGCCGAAGCGGTCAGGATCAGCGCGAACGCGGCGACGGTTGCGCGTCTCATTGCACCACCAGGGTTCGGAGAATCAGTTCCGTGACTTTGCCGCCCGAGCGGATCACGGCGCGCTCGTTGAGATCCTGCCTGATGTTCTGCAATCCGACCGGGCCCGCGAGCTGCGCCAAGGTGACGGTGCGCATATAGGCGAGTTCGTCGCCGGCGATTTCCGCGGCCATCGACTCCGGACGGGGCAGAGCCGCGGCGTCGTACACGATCGACGCCTCCAGCCGAATCCAGGTGTCCTGCGGCGCGCCGAGGTTGGTGACGATCGGCGGCATGTCGAACAAGCCGGCGCCCGCCGGCACGACGCCGCCGGCCGTCGCGTCGATCTTTGGGGGCGGAGCCGGCGGCGCCGGCGGCGGGATCGCAAACAGTGCGCCCATCGCCGCGGCGATGACGGTGACGACGAGCGTCGCCAAGACGGTTTGCCTGATCGACGACGATGGCGACGTCGGCGTCGGCGTCGGCGGAGCGAGCTCGGGCTCCGGCGTCTCGCCGATGTCGCCGATGTCGGCTATGTCCATGGATACGGCGGCCATCGCGGAATCGTCCCTGTGGTTTCAGAACGGCTTGAAGAAATCGTAAATCTGCTGGCCCCACGACGGTTGCTGGACTTCGCTCAGCCGGCCTCGTCCGCCATACGAGATGCGCGCCTCGGCGATGCGATCGTAGGCGACCGTATTGTTGCGCGCGATGTCCGACGGACGCACGATGCCGGCGACGGTGAGTTGGCGCAGCTCGTAGTTCACCCGCACCTCCTGCGAGCCGCTGATGATGAGATTGCCGTTGGGCATGACCTCGGTGACGACGGCGGCCACCGACACCTGGATCTGTTCCTGGCGATCGATGTTGCCTTGGCCCTGGGTCGACGAGGTCGAGTTGTTGGTGATCGTCAAGTTCGGCGACGACGACCCCGACGACGACGAGTTGGAGCCGGGCGGGGGAGGCGGGGTGAAGCTCCAGCCGGAGGTGAGCGACGTCGCCGCCGTTTTCGAACGGTCGGTGGCGTTGCCGAATGTGGCCTTGTCGTTGATCGCGATGACGACGGTGACGATGTCGCCGACCTTGGTGACGGTCTGATCGGAATAGAGATTCCTCGGCGGTCGGGCGGCGACTCGGGGTCCTTTCGGCTCGAGAGCGCTGGCGACGGCGTCCTCGTCGGCGCGTTCGCTCGCCGCCTTGAGCCCGCTGCCGACCGGCGAAAGCGTGGGCATGAAGTCGGCGGGTCCGGCGGCGCAGCCGGCCAGCGCCGAGGCGAACAGCGCGACGAAAAGGACGCTTCGTTTGGATCCACGCATCACGACTTCTTTTCGGCGGCGGCGGCCCCGGACATGATGCCGGTCAATCGGCCGGCCTGGGTCGCGTCCATCTCATTGAGGATGGCGCTCGCCGCGCTCACTTTGAGTTTGCTGAGAATGGACACCGCCGTCGCGTCGTCCATCGACGCCAATTGCGCCGCGGCGGCCTCCGGCTCGATCTTGCCGTAGATCGCCACCACGTCGTCGCTCGCCGTATTCAACAGCGCTTCGCGTTTGGTCACCCATTCCCGCGCCTCCGCCTCCTTCTTGTCGAGCTCGGCGATGCGTTGTTTGATTTCCGCTTCCAGTTCCGTCAGACGCTTGGCCTGCATTGCGATGCGCGCTTCGGCGGCGAGAGGGGCGACGTTGGCGCAGTAGCGCGCGACGGCGCCTTCGGCGCTCTTGTCCGGCGCGACGGCGTTGGGCTTCGGCCATCTGCACGCGGCCCAGGACTGCATCGTGCCGGGCGAGATCCACGGCCTCGCGCTCGGCCTCCGCGACCGCTGCCGATGCGGCGGCCACTAGCAGGCGGTGATCGCGGATGCGGGCCAGGCGCAGTGGCCGGCCACCGTGCTGATATATCACTGCGAGTTCATAGGCCATCGGAGTGGTGCCTCTATACATATAGCTGCTGATTTTCGTGTTTTTGGACAGTTTCTTTATTTTCAGTGGGTTAAAACGTGCTGATAAACGAATATCTCACTGCCGCGCTGGCCGCCATATAGGACCTCGCGGAATACCGTGTGGTTCGCCATCGATGTGCTCCGGTCGCGGGCAGGTACTCGATATCGGCGAGATCATTGCGTCCGCGGATGCCAACACATAGGCGTCGAAACCGGCGATCCACACGCTGGCCGCGTGCATCCGTCCAGCCCAGCAGTCGCCACGTATCCTGTGCCTTGCCGCCGACGTTCACGCGCGTCCTGAGATACGCCTCCAGGTCGGCATCGCCTTCGGTGGCACGGCGCAATACGTAAACGTTTTCGGACGTAGCGCCGCACGGCGATTGCCTCTCCTGGCGAATGGGCGATCTCCTCGAGCGTGGCGGTCCCGCAGTACGCCAGCGCGATGTAGTCGTAGCACAGTTGCTCGGCCGGGACGCGCTCCGGCTGCTGCAGCGGCGTGTGCTTGCGTGCGCGGGCGCAATAGAGCGCGTCCGTGCGCCGGA
>CAVWKL010000203.1:0-32799 GCA_963755075.1 uncultured Alphaproteobacteria bacterium | reverse complement strand
TCGGCGGGATCAATCATTTCAACGTTCTGGCCAACCAGACTATCGGTTTCCTGGCGATCGGCGCGCTGCTGGCCTACCTCGTCTGGATTTAACGCATGGGGCGGCGGGGCAAGCCGATCTTCCTCAATTTCAGCGTGCCCGGTCCGGCGCTGACGCTGGCGCAGATGGCGCTCGGCGTCATCGACGTGTGCTCCGCCGCCGGCGCGCTCTATGTGCTGCTTCCCAAGGGCGACAACCTTGGCTTCCTGGCCTTCAGCGCGCTCTACTCCTTCGCCGCGATGCTCGGCATCGCCAGCCACGCCCCCGGCGGCCTCGGCGTCTTCGAGGCGACCATGATCGACGGCGTCGGCGGCTCGAGCGAGCAACTGCTGGCTTCGCTGCTGCTGTTTCGCGGGATATATTATGTCGTGCCCTTCATCCTCGCGATGGCGTTGCTCGGCGCCTACGAGGCCGTGCGCCGTTGGCGCTCGCTGCGCGAAGCCATGGCGGCCTCAAGCCCGGGGGACGAAGAGTAGAATGGCCGCGCCCGGCGGGCGCATGCGGCCGGAGTGAAAGCGTCGGAACCGAATCCATGGCGAAGGAAACGGGCGCGCGCGCGCTCGCCGAACATCTGCAATCGCCGTTCGCCGCCAAGCTCGTCGGCGCGATGCCCGAGCCGGCGGTGATCGTCGGCGCCGACGGGCGCCCGGTCGCCGCCAACAAGCCCGCCTTCGCGCTGCTGCCCGGCATGAGGCTCGGCGAGCCCTTCGTCCTCGCCTTGCGCACGCCCGACGTCATCGACGCGTTGCGGCGGGTCATGGCGAACGGCGAAGCGGAGACGGTGCTGTGGAGCGAGCGGGTGCCGATCGAGCGCCTCTTCGAAGTCTGCGTGGCGCCGCTGGCCGCCGGGTCGGGCCAAGTCGTGGCGACCTTGCTGACGCTGCGCGATTTGACCGAATCGCGGCGCGTCGAGCGCATGCGGGCCGACTTCATCGCCAACGCCAGCCACGAATTGCGCACCCCGCTGGCCTCGATGCTCGGCTTCGTCGAGACGCTGCAAGGCTCGGCGCGCGACGATCCGCGGGCGCGCGACAAGTTTCTCGCCATCATGCGCGAGCAGGGGCCGCCGCATGACGCGGCTCATCGACGATCTGCTCTCGCTGTCGCGCATCGAACAGAAACAGCACGTCCGCCCCGAGGCGGCGGTGGATCTGACGCAGACGGCGCGCCATGTCGCCGACACGCTGGCCCCGCTGGCGCGCGAAATGGGGGTGGAGATCAAGCTTTACGCCGACCGCCCGGTCGTCGTCACCGGCGACCGCGACGAGCTTCTGCGCGTCGCCGAAAACCTGATCGAGAACGCCATCAAATACGGCGCGCGACAGGACGGATCGGGCAGCGATCGCGTCGAGGTCACGGTCAACCGAACGGCCGCCGAAGGCTCGCTCATCGTGCGCGACTTCGGGCGCGGCATCGCCTCCGAACACCTGCCGCGGCTGACCGAACGCTTCTACCGGGTCGACGCCGGACAGAGCCGCGCCAAGAACGGCACCGGGCTCGGCCTGGCGATCGTCAAGCACATTCTGACCCGCCACCGCGGGCGCCTGACCATCGCCAGCCGCCTCGAGCACGGCTCGACCTTTACAGCCGTCGTTCCGCTGCACCACCGATAGACGAATTATGCATTAGATATCACATCGGTAAGATGTCACGACGCTGTCGTGTCAATGTCATACAAGCATGACCGACGGCGCTTATAGCTTCTGCCCTCGATGCGGCGCGCCGGCTAGCGACCGCCGGATACGAGCTTCAACACCACATGAGAGGCGTCAATGTTTATCCGATCCTTGTTGAGCGCGGCGATTGTCGCGGCGAGCGTGAGCTACGCCTCGGCCGGCGACATTTCCGGCGCCGGCGCGACCTTCCCCTTCCCGATCTACGCCAAATGGGCCGACGCCTATAAGACGGCGACCGGCAACGGCCTCAACTATCAGTCGATCGGCTCGGGCGCCGGCATCAAGCAGATCAAGGCCAAGACCGTGACGTTCGGCGCCACCGACGCGCCGCTGAAGCCCGAGGATCTCGAAGCCGCGGGCCTCGAGCAATGGCCGATGGTGATGGGCGGCATCGTCCCCGTCGTCAATCTCGCCGGGGTCAAGTCCGGCGACATCGTCATCGACGGCCCGACGCTCGCCAAGATCTATCTTGGCGCGATCACCAACTGGAACGATCCCGCGCTCAAGGCGCTCAACGCCAAGATCGCCCTTCCCGATCTGCCGATCGCCGTCATTCACCGCGCCGACGGCTCGGGCACGACGTTCAACTTCACCGACTATCTCTCCAAGGTCTCGCCCGACTGGCAGTCCAAGGTCGGCGAGTCGACCTCCGTCGATTGGCCGGTCGGCATCGGCGCGAAGGGCAACGACGGCGTCGCCAACAACGTCGCGGGCACCAACGGCGCGATCGGCTATGTCGAATACGCCTACGCCAAGCAGAACAAGCTGACCTACGCCGACATGGTCAACAAGGACGGCAAGACCGTCGAGCCGACGGTCGAGGCCTTCCAGGCCGCCGCCGCCAACGCCGACTGGGCCAAGGCCCCCGGCTTCTACCTCATCCTGGCGAACCAGCCGGGCGCGAATTCCTGGCCGATGACCGCCGCGACCTTCATCCTGATGTACAAGAAGCCGGTCGACGTCGACGCAGTCGAACGAGGCGCTGAAGTTCTTCACCTATTGCTACGACAAGGGCGCCGAACAGGCCAAGGCGCTCGACTACATCCCGATGCCCGACGACGTGGTCGCGCAGGTCAAGAAGGCCTGGGCGGCGGACATCGCGCAGAAGTGAGGCGATAGCGCTCGGAGTCGGCGGCCCGGCCGCCGACTCGCTTTCGCCGATCGGCGGATCAACCAAGCCAACTATCCATTTGAGCGAGCGGAACGGGCCATGACGGCGTCGGCGCTAGAGGCGACAGCGAACTCCCAAATCGCGCCGATGGACCGCGCGCGCGCGCTGGGACGGCTGAAGTTCGCCGACAGCGGCTTCCGCGTCATGACCTTCGCCGCGGCGCTGCTGGTGCTCGCCCTGCTGCTTGGCGTGGCGATTTCCCTGTTCATCGGCGCCTGGCCGGCGTTTCGGCACTTCGGTCTGGGTTTCTTCGTCAGCGACGCCTGGAGCCCGCCCAAGGAGAATTTCGGCGCGGCGGCGGCGATTTACGGCACGCTCGTCACCTCGATCATCGCCATGCTGATCGGCGTTCCCGTCGGGCTCGGCATCGCGGTGTTCCTGACCGAGCTCTGCCCGCCGGTTCTGCGACGTCCGATCGGCATCGCCATCGAGCTGCTGGCGGGCATCCCCTCCATCATCTACGGCATCTGGGGCGTCTATTACCTCAAGCCGGTGATGCAGGCCTACATCCAACCCTTCATCATCGGCACGCTCGGCAAGGTGCCCGGCGTCGGATACCTGTTCGCGGGGCCGCCGCTCGGCTATGGCGTGCTCACCGCCGGGCTGGTGCTGGCGGTGATGATCCTGCCCTTCGTCACCGCGATCTCGCGCGACGTCTTCGACACGGTCCCGCCCGTCCTCAAGGAGGCGGCCTACGGCGTCGGCGCGACGACGTTCGAGGTCGTCGGCAACATCGTCATCCCCTACACGCGGGTCGGCGTCGTCGGCGGCGTCATGTTGGCGCTCGGCCGCGCGCTCGGCGAGACGATGGCGGTGACCTTCGTCATCGGCAACGCGACCAGGATTTCGACCTCCATACTGGCGCAAGGCACGACGATTTCGGCGATGATCGCCAATCAGTTCGCCGACGCCGATCCCGGATTGTTCACCGCCTCGCTGCTGGCGCTCGGCTTCATCCTGTTCATCATCACCTTCATCGTCCTGGCGCTGGCGCGCTGGATGCTCTCGGCCCTCGAAGTGAAGGCGGGACGCTGATGGCCAACCTCTATCCCGGACGAAAACGCCGCAACGTCGTCTGGACGGCGCTCGCCTACGCCGCGACCGCTTTTGGACTGAGCTGGCTCGTTCTCATCCTCGGCTCGCTCTTCTGGAACGGCTTCACCGGCCTGTCGATCGACGTCTTCACCAAGATGACCGCGCCGCCCGGCGTCGCCGGCGGCCTGTTGAACTCGATCGTCGGCAGCCTGATCCAGACGGCGATCGGGCTGGTGATCGCCGCGCCGCTGGGCATTCTGGCGGGCACCTACCTCGCCGAATACGGCCGCTACGCGCGCATCGCCTACGTCGTGCGCTTCATCAACGACATTCTGCTCAGCGCCCCGTCGATCGTCGTCGGCTTGTTCATCTACCAGTTTTGCGTCGTGCCCTTCGGGCACTTTCTCCGGACTTCGCGGGCGGCATCGCGCTGGCGGTCATCGCCACCCCGATCATCGTCCGCACCACCGAGGACATGCTCAATCTCGTGCCCAACACGTTGCGCGAGGCGGCCTCGGCGTTGGGCATGCCGCGCTCGCTCGTCATCCGCCAGGTCGCCTATAGGGCGGTGCGCAGCGGCATCCTGACCGGCATTCTGCTGGCGATCGCCCGCATGACCGGCGAGACGGCGCCCCTGATCTTCACCGCGCTCGGCAATTCGCTGTTCACCGCCGATCCGCGCGGGCCGATGTCGAGCCTGCCGCTGATCATCTACGAATTCGCCCGCAGTCCCTATGCCGAACAACAGAAACTCGCCTGGACGGGCGCGCTGATCGTGACCCTCGCGGTGCTGACCCTCAGCATACTCGCCCGCGTGCTGTCCGCCTCGCGCGCCGAGGGGGGCAATTGAAACCAGTCGGCCTGGAGAAGAGCAACGCGCATGAGTAACGCCCAATCGCAGACCCTGAGCCCGACGCCCGCCGCCGAGACGGCGACCGATAAGGTCGTCATTCGCGGTTTGGATTTCTTCTATGGCCAGTCGAAGGCGCTCAAGTCGGTGACGCTCTCGCTGCGCGCCGGCAAGGTGACGGCGTTCATCGGCCCCTCGGGCTGCGGCAAATCGACGCTGCTGCGCGTGCTCAACCGCATGTACGACCTCTACCCCGGCCAGCACGCGGAGGGCGAGGTCCTGCTCGACGGCGAGAACATTCTCGCGCCGGACCTCGATCTCAATCTGCTGCGGGCGCGCGTCGGCATGGTGTTCCAGAAGCCGACGCCGTTCCCGATGTCGATCTACGACAACATCGCCTTCGGCATTCGGCTCTATGAGAGAATTCCCAAGTCGGAACTGGACGACCGGGTCGAATCCTCGCTGAAGCGCTCGGCGCTGTGGGGCGAGGTGAAGGACAAGCTCAGCGCCAGCGGCCTCAGCCTCTCGGGCGGCCAGCAGCAGCGCCTGTGCATCGCCCGCACCGTCGCCATAAGTCCCGAGGTGATCCTGTTCGACGAGCCCTGCTCGGCGCTCGATCCGATCTCGACCGCCAAGGTCGAGGAGCTGATCGACGAATTGAGCGAGGACTACACGATCGCGATCGTAACCCACAACATGCAGCAGGCGGCGCGCGTTTCGCAGTTCACCGCCTTCATGTACCTCGGCGAGATGGTCGAATACGACGAGACGAACAAGGTCTTCACCTCGCCGCGCGACAGGCGAACCCAGGATTACATCACTGGCCGGTTCGGCTGAAGGAGCGAGAACTGTGGTCGATCATACCGTCAAGTCCTACGACAAGGATCTCGAGACGCTCGAGCGGCGCATCGCCGAGATGGGCGGCATCGCCGAGAAAATGGTGGTCGACGCGATGGACGCGTTGAGCCTCGCCGACGTCGCGCTCGCCCAACAGGTGGTGGCCACCGATCCGCGCCTCGACGCGCTGCAGCGCGACATCGAGGAACAGGCGGTCCTCACCATCGCGCGCCGCCAGCCGATGGCGGTCGACCTTCGCGAGATCATCGGCGCGATCCGCGTCGCCGGCGATCTCGAACGGGTCGGCGACCTCGCCAAGAACATCGCCAAGCGCTCGGTGAAGATCGGACTCGAGGCCCGCGTGCCGCGGGCGATCGTCGGCCTCAAGCACATGAACGAGGTGGCGACCGAGTTGATGAAGGACGTGCTCGACGCCTACGCCCAGCGCGACGTCGAGCGCGCGCGCGCCGTGTGGGAGCGCGACGCCGAACTCGACGCGCTCGAAGACTCGGTGTTTCGCGACCTCCTGACCCATATGATGGAGGATCCGCGCAACATTTCCTTCTGCGCGCACCTGCTGTTCTGCTCGAAGAATATCGAGCGCATCGGCGATCACGCCACCAATATCGCCGAGACGGTGTTTTATCTCGTCACCGGGTCGACGCTGCCATCGGAGCGGCCGAAAGGCCGCCATGACTACGACACCGACGCGACCGGGACGACCGCCCCATGAACGAGGATCGTCGAGACCTGGTTCGCCCGAGCGCGGTCGCCGCGCCGCGCATCCTCGTGGTCGAGGACGAAGCGGACCTCGCGCTGCTGCTCAACTACAATCTCGAAGCCGAGGGCTACGTCGCCGAAAGCGTCGAGCGCGGCGACGAGGCGGAATTGCGCCTCGTCGAATCCCCGCCCGATCTCGTCATCCTCGACTGGATGCTGCCGGGGGTCTCGGGTCTGGAGATCTGTCGTCGGCTGCGGGCGCGCGAGGCGACCAAGACCTTGCCGGTCATCATGCTGACGGCGCGCGGCGAGGAAGTCGAGCGCGTTCGCGGCCTCTCGGTCGGGGCGGACGACTATGTCGTCAAACCCTTCTCGGTCCCCGAGTTGATGGCGCGCGTGCGCGCGCTGCTTCGGCGCAGCCGGCCCGAGCGCATCGCCGAAAAACTCACCGCCGGCGATCTCGATCTCGACCGCGAGACGCGGCGCGTGCGGCGCGGCGCGCGCGACGTCCACCTCGGACCGACCGAGTTTCGCCTGCTCGAATATCTCTTGGAAAAGCCAGGCCGGGTGTTCTCGCGCGCCCAGCTTCTCGATGGCGTTTGGGGACAGTCGGTCGAAATCGACGAGCGAACGGTCGACGTTCATGTCGGACGCCTGCGCAAGGCCTTGTCGAGGGGCCGGGAGCGCGATCCCATCCGCACCGTGCGCGGAACGGGCTATTCCTTCGACGAGACGTTCGGCAAAGCGTAGGCCGCGCGGTTTATTGCACGAGGACGCGCCTTTCTCGGTCGCGATCGCGTCGGCGATCCTGGACCGGCTGGTAGGCGAGTTTGCCATGATGGGCGCAATAGGGCCCCGCCCCAGACGACGGCGAGCCGCAATAGCGAAATTCCGACGATGCGGGATCCCCCAGCGGCCATCGGCACATCGCTTCCTTGAGGTCGACGATGGTCACGCGCAGCGACATCGGCACGACGACGTCTTCGTGATACACGGGACGCGATTCCAGCATCGGCTCGGACGACAGGGCGAGCGCCATATTGCCGCGAACCGCGGCGCGAGCGCCGCTCCCCGAACTCGATCGCGACGCGGCGCGCGGCGGCGGGGCGGGGCGCGACGCGGAGGCCGTGGAGGCGGGTGACTTGGCCCGTCCGGCGAGGCCGAGCCGATGAACCTTGCCGATCACCGCGTTACGGGTCACGCCATGGCCGAGCTGCGCCGATATCTGGCTCGCGCTCCGACCATCCATCCACAATTGCCGCAAGAGCTCCACTTTTTCTTCCGTCCAAGACATTTTGGCCTCGCCTGTTGACCTCGCCGGGCCCCAAGGAATGAACCCCACGTCCGCCGCTCGAAAGCATTTCGGGCCGAATCCGACGGCCCCGCTTGGCCAGCCGTGCTGGCAAGCGTACGCACCGAAACGCTCTCCTGAAGGGCGCGCTACGACATATCGTGGCGCCTGAGAAAGAATCTACACTAGTCCTTGAATCGTGCGCAAGAGTCGCGGCGGGCGCCGCGACCGGCTTTTCCCCAGCTCAGATGATCGCCGCGAGCGGGCGCGCGCTGGCGCGCGCCATGATTGCGCGAGTCGCTTCAACGCATTACCCTGGTTTTGCACGGGCGCGGGCGGGCGCGGCGACGGCGCCTTTTTTTTTGCCGCCTCACGCGCGAATTGACCATAACGGCCGCATTCCCCTATGATTGGTCGCGCGACAGGCCGTCCCAGCGGGGCGGCGTTTTTGTTTTTGCGCGACGCCGCGATTTCGGCGGCGGCGCCCGAAGCCTCAGAGGGAGTACGCCAATGCCTTCCGCAATCGTGCCGGTCTACGCGCGGGCCGATGTCGCTTTCGAACGCGGCGACGGATGCTGGCTGACGGCGACGACCGGCGAGCGCTACCTCGACTTCGGCGCCGGCATCGCCGTCGCCTCGCTCGGCTATTCGCATCCGCATCTGGTCGAGGCGCTGACGACCCAGGCCGGCAAGCTCTGGCACACCTCCAACCTCTTCCAGATGCCGGAAGGCGAGCGGCTGGCGCGGCGGCTGACGGAAGCCACCTTCGCCGATCTGGTCTTTTTCACCAATTCCGGCGTCGAGGCCAACGAAGCGGCGGTCAAGATGGCGCGCAAGCGCCAGTCGGTCGGCGGCCATCCCGAGAAGCACCATATCCTGACCTTCGAAGGCGCCTTTCACGGGCGTACGCTGGCGATGATCGCCGCGGGCGGTCAGGCCAAGTATATCGAGGGCTTCGGCCCCAAGGCGGAGGGCTTCGACCAGATCCCGGCGGGCAACCTCGGCGCCGTGGAGGCCGCGATCGGCCCCAGCACCGGCGCGCTGATGATCGAACCGATTCAGGGCGAAGGCGGGGTGCGGACGATTGCGCCGCAGTTTCTGCGGGGCTTGCGCGGGCTGTGCGACAAGCACGGTCTGCTGCTGATCTTCGACGAAATTCAGACCGGGGTCGGGCGCACCGGCCGGCTCTTCGCCTATGAGCATTCCGGCGCCGTCCCCGACATCATGACCATCGCCAAGGGCATCGGCGGCGGCTTCCCCATGGGCGCCTGCCTCGCCACCGCGGACGCCGCCAAGGGCCTGACGGTGGGAACCCACGGCACCACCTTCGGCGGCAACCCGTTGGCGATGGCGGTCGGCAACGCGGTGCTCGACGTCGTGCTGGCGCCGGGATTCGTCGAGCGGGTGGCGCGTCTTGGCGCCTACGCGCGTCAGCGCTTGGCCGAACTCGGGGATCGGCGCCCCGGCGTCGTCGCCGAGATTCGCGGCGAGGGCCTGATGATCGGCCTCAAGCTCAGGGTTCCGCCCCAGGAGTTCGCCGCCACGGCGCGCGCCCACAAGCTGTTGACCATTCCGGCCGGCGACAATGTCGTGCGCATCGTGCCCCCGCTCGTCATCTCCGAGGAGGAACTGGCCGAGGGCGTGCGGCGATTGGACGCGACGTGCGCCGATCTCGAGGAGGCGTTGGCGATTTCGACCAAGGGCGCAGCCGCATGAGCGCGCCTTATGGGGCCGGCCGGGCCCGCCACTTTCTCGATCTCCTGGATCAGCCGGCCGAAGACTTGCGCGCCATCCTCGAGGCCTCGAAGACGATGAAGTCGAAGCGCGTGAAGGGCGAACGTCCGGCTTCTCGGCCCTTGGAGGGCAAGATGCTGGCGATGATTTTCGACGCCCCGTCGACGCGCACCCGCGTTTCCTTCGATCTGGCGATGCGCGAGCTCGGCGGCGAAACGATGATGTTGACCGGCGACGAAATGCAGCTCGGCCGCGGCGAAACCCTCGCCGACACCGCCCGCGTTCTGTCGCGCTACGTCGACGCGATCATGATCCGCATTCTGCGTCACGCCGACCTCGAGGAACTGGCGCGCCATGCGAGCGTGCCGGTCATCAACGGTCTCACCAAGACGTCGCATCCCTGTCAGGTGATGGCCGACATTCTCACCTTCGAAGAGCATCGCGGTCCGATCCGCGGTCAAAAAGTGGCCTGGAGCGGCGACTACAACAACGTGTTGTCGTCATGGATCGACGCCGCGCAGCGCTTCGACTTCCTGCTCGACATCGCCTGCCCCAAGGAATTGCAGCCGCCCCCTCAACGCATCGCGGCGGCGCGCGCCGGCGGCGCGAAGGTGATCCTGCGCGAGGATCCCGAGGTCGCCGTCGTCGGCGCCGCGGCGGTGATCTCGGATTGCTGGGTCTCGATGGGCGACGAGGACGAGGGGCGCCGCCACAACCTGCTCGCGCCCTACCAGGTCAACGCCAGGCTGATGAGCCGCGCCGGCGCCGATGCGATCTTCATGCACTGCCTGCCGGCGCACCGCGGCGAGGAAGTCACCGACGAGGTGATCGACGGCCCGCAGTCGGTGGTGTTCGACGAAGCCGAGAACCGGCTTCATGCGCAAAAGGGCGTGCTCGCCTGGTGTCTGGGAGGGCCGAACGGATGAGCCCAGCCGCGCGCGACGTTTCCGACATCGGACGGGACGACATCGTCCTGCCCTACACCGTCGGCAGCCTCAGCACGCGCGGCCGGCTGGTGCGCTTGGGGGCCGCCATCGACTCGATCCTCAAGCGCCACGCCTATCCCGAGCCGATCGGCCGCGTCGTCGGCGAGGCGGCGGCGCTCGCCGTGTTGCTCGGCTCGACGCTGAAGCTCGACGAGGGCCGCTTCCAGTTGCAGACCAAGACCGCAGGTCCGCTCCATATGCTGGTGGTCGATTTCGACGCGCCGTCGAATCTGCGCGCTTTGGCCCGTTTCGACGAAGCCGCGCTCGCCGAGCACATCGCCTCCGGCGACGACGGCGATCTGCTCGGCGAAGGGCATCTGGCCTTCACCATCGACCCCGGCGGCGACATGTCGCGCTATCAGGGCGTCATCGCGCTCGAGGGCCAAGGCCTCGAGCACGCCGCGCACGCCTATTTCGAGCGCTCGGAGCAGATCCCGACGCTGGTGCGCCTCGCCGTCGGCCAGAGCATCACGCCGCGCGGCGCCGAATGGCGCGCCGGCGGGCTTTTGGCGCAGTTCCTGCCCGATTCGCCGGAGCGGCGACGCCAGGTCGATTTTCATCCCGGCGACGCTCCGCAGGGCGCCGCCCCGGAAGACCCGCCCGACGACGACGAATGGGTCGAGGCCAAGGCGCGCGCCGCCACGACCGAGGACCACGAGCTCATCGACCCCACGTTGTCGAGCGAACGCCTGCTGTTCCGCCTGTTCAACGAGCGCGGGGTGCGCGTCTCCGAGCCGACGCCCCTGAGCGACGCCTGCCGCTGCTCGGCCGAGCGCATCGACGCGATGCTGCGGAGCTTTTCGGCCGAAGAGCGCGCCGCGATGGTCGGCGACGACGGCATGATCGGCGTCACCTGCGAATTCTGTTCGACCAAGCGCATCTTCGACCCCGCCGACTACCCCGGATGAAGGCGAGGCGCGGCGTTCCCGCACGCTGATGGCGTTTGCAGGCTGGCGCACGGCGGCGACGGCTTGGCCTATGCGCGGGGCGACGTCGGCGACCCGGCGCGCGACGTCATGAAGCTGGCGCGATCGCGGCGACGAGGGGAAAACAGGCGTTCCGGACGTCTCCCGCATTCGGGCGGGAGGTCTTCTGCGCTTCGGCCCGGATTTACTCCCGCCGCCGGCTTTCCGTGGACGCCGTTAGCGCACTGTTCTTGCAAAAGAAATCTGGAGCGGGCGAAGGGATTCGAACCCTCGACCCCAACCTTGGCAAGGTTGTGCTCTACCCCTGAGCTACACCCGCATCCGCGACGGACGGCGCCCGTCCGCGCGCTTATGACGCAAGCAGGAGAAGATTGCAACACCCTGAAGCCTTGAACTGGCGGCGGCTTTGGTCGACCATCGCCCACACAGGGAAGTGCATTGATGTTCGCGCGCGCGTGTGCGAAGCGCTAGGACGCCAGCGCGAGGCCACGGGATGAATGAAACGGTCAATCCTGACAAGGTTGAGGTCGTCGAGCCGCCTCCCTCCGTCGAGCCGCCTGCGCCGGGCGAGACAACCCCGCCGGGGGAGACGCCAAAGCTCGTCGCGCCGAAAAAGCGTCGCCTGGGCAGGGCGGCGCTCGCGCTCGCGCTTGCGGCGGCGGTCATCGTCGGCTGGCAATATGCGGAAAACATCGCGCCGTCGACGATCGATGCGACGAAGCCGGCCGCGCCGCCCGCCGCCCCCGCGCAGACCGTTCGCGCCGCCGCGGCGGTTGCCGGCGAGATGCCGATCGCCATCGACGCGCTCGGCGTCGTGACGCCGCTCGCCACCGTCACGGTCAAGACCCAAATCGCCGGCAAGCTGATGTCGGTCGGATTTCAGGAAGGGCAGCTCGTCAAGGCCGGCGATTTTCTCGCCCAGGTCGATTCGCGCCCCTTTGAGGCGGCGCTGGCCCAAGCCCAGGCGCAACTGGCGAAGGACACGTCGCTGTACGAGCAGGCGCAATCCGATTTCGCGCGCTACGAAACGCTGGTCAAGCAGGATTCGATCGCGCGCCAGCAGGTCGAGGATCAACAGTTCCTCGTGGCGCAAGACAAAGCGGCAATGGGGAGCGATCAGGCGCAGATCGACACCGCCAAATTGAATATCGCCTATTGCCACATCGTTTCGCCGGTCAGCGGACGCGTCGGACTGCGGCAGGTCGACCCCGGCAACTACCTCCAGCCGTCGGATTCGACCGGCATCGTCGTCATCACGCAACTCGATCCGATCAGCGTCGTCTTTTCCACTCCCGAGGACAATCTGCCCCAGATCGCTGCGCGCCTCAGCGCCGGCGCGACGCTTCCGGTGACGGCGTTCGACCGCGCCAACGTCAAACAATTGGCGACGGGAACGCTGACCACGTTCGACAACCAGATCGACGTCACGACCGGCACGTTCAAGCTGCGCGCGACGTTCGCCAACCCGGATGGCGCGCTGTTTCCCAATCAGTTCGTCAACGTGCGCCTGCTGGTCAACACGCTGACCGGCGCCGTTCTCGCGCCCAACGCGGCCATTCAACTCGGCGCCAACGGCAGCTTTGTCTACGTCGTCAATAAGGATTCGACGGTCTCCGCGCGCCAGGTCACGACGGGACCGGCGGACGCAACGAACACGACGATCGCTTCCGGCCTCGCCGCCGGGGAGATCGTCGTCATCGACGGCGTCGACCGGCTGCGCGACGGCGCGAAGGTGAACGTCCGCAACGGCCCGGGCGCCGCGGCGCAGAATCAGGCGCCGACGCCGGCGGCCAGCGGCCAGGGACAGCGCCCCCATCGCCGCGACGCCCCGGGCGCCGCCGGCGCGCCGTCGCCCTCGCCCTCGCCGAGCCCGGCGCAATGACCATGGCGCGCGCGAGGACGCCCCGATGAACCCGTCGCGCCTGTTCATCGAGCGGCCGGTCGCCACAACGCTGCTGATGGCCGCGATCCTGATGGTTGGCGTCGCCGCATACGAATTCTTGCCGTTGTCGGCGCTCCCCGAGGTCGACTACCCCACCATTCAGGTTCAAACCTTCTATCCCGGCGCGAGCCCGGAGGTGATGACGTCGTCGGTGACCGCGCCGTTGGAGCGGCAGTTCGGCCAGATGCCCTCGCTGTCGCAGATGATGTCGCAAAGCTCGGCGGGCGCTTCGGTCATCACCCTGCGCTTCACCCTCGACCTCAGCCTCGACATCGCCGAACAGGAAGTTCAGGCGGCGATCAACGCCGCCGGCAATCTGTTGCCCGCCGATCTGCCCGCGCCGCCGATCTACGCCAAGGTCAACCCGGCCGACGCGCCGATCCTGACCCTCGGCGTGACCTCGAAGACCATGAAGCTGACCGACGTGGAGGACGTCGTCGAAAGCCAGCTCGTTCCTAAGCTGTCGCAGCTTCCGGGCGTCGGCCTGGTGTCGATTTCCGGCGGTCAGCGTCCGGCCGTGCGCATTCACGCCAACCCGCTGGCGCTCGCCGCCTATGGGCTCAACCTCGACGATCTCAGAACCACCATCAGCAATCTCAACGTCAACACGCCGAAGGGCAATTTCGACGGCCCGACGCAATCCTTCGCCATCAACGCCAACGACCAGATCCGCAATCCCGCCGACTACCTCAGTTCGATCGTCGCCTATCGCAACAATGCGCCGATCCTCTTGAGCGACGTCGCGACCGTGGAGCTCGCGGCGGAGAACAGCCGGCTGTCCGCCTGGATGAACGCGACGCCGGCGCTCATCGTCAACATCCAGCGCCAGCCCGGCGCAAACGTCATTCAAGTCGTCGACAGCATTAAGAGCCTGTTGCCGTCGCTGACGAAGTCGCTGCCGCAAGCGGTCGCGATCACCCCCTTGACCGACCGCACGACGACGATCCGCGCTTCGGTCAGCGACGTCGAATTCGAATTGTCGCTTGGCCGTCGGGCTGGTGGTGCTGGTCATCTTCCTGTTCCTGCGCAACATCCCGGCGACGATCATTCCCAGCCTGTCCGTGCCGCTCTCGCTCGTCGGCGCGCTGGCGATCATGTATCAGATGAATTTCAGCCTCGACAATCTTGTCGCTGATGGCGCTGACGGTCGCGACCGGCTTCGTCGTCGACGACGCCATCGTGGTGATCGAGAACATCTCGCGCTACCTCGAAGAAGGCGATACGCCCAAGGAAGCCGCGCTGAAGGGGTCGCAGCAGATCGGCTTCACCATCATCTCGCTCACCGTTTCGCTGATCGCGGTGCTCATTCCGCTGCTCTTCATGGGCGACGTGGTCGGACGCCTGTTCCATGAATTCGCCATCACCCTGGCGGCGACGATCGTCATCTCCGCCTTCGTCTCGTTGACGCTGGTGCCGATGCTGTGCGCGCAAATTGCTGCGGCCGACCCCCGCCGGGCAAAGCAGGCCGCAAACACGCGACGGGCGGCCGTTTCTTCCAGGGGCTGCAGCGCCTTTACGCCTCGCTGCTCACCGTGGTGCTGAACCATCAGGTCGTCACGCTCCTCGTCGCGCTGGCCACCTTCTTCATCACCGGCTATCTCTACGTCGCCATCCCCAAGGGGTTCTTTCCGGTGCAGGACACCGGAATCATCCAGGGCGTCACCCAGGCCGCCGAAGACATTTCGTTCGACAAGATGGCCGAGCATCAGCAGGCCTTGGCCAAGGCGATCTTGGCCGATCCGGACGTCGAGAGCCTGTCCTCCTTCATCGGCGTCGACGGCTCCAACATCACGCTCAATTCCGGCCGTTTCCTCATCAATCTCAAGCCGCACGCCCAGCGCCAAGCGACCGCCAGCGACGTCATCCGCCGCCTGCAGCAGGAGACCGCCGACGTCGCCGGCGTTTCGCTCTACATGCAGCCCGTCCAGGATCTGTCGATCGACACCGCCGTCAGCGCCACCCAATACCAGTTCACCCTGGAGAATCAGGATCTCCCGACGCTGCAGACGTGGACGCCGACGGTTCTGGCGCGCCTCGCCAAAGTGCCTGATATCGTCGACGTCGCGAGCGACCTGCAGCCCAACGGCCGGTCGGTGATCGCCAACATCGACCGCGCCAGCGCGTCGCGGTTCGGCATCACGCCGGCGACGATCGACAACGCGCTTTACGACGCCTACGGCCAGCGCATCATTTCGACCGTGTTCACCCAGTCGAACCAATATCGCGTCATTCTCGACATCGATCCGGCGATGACCCATTCCCTGGCGTCGCTCGGCACGATCTATCTGCCCTCGGCGGCCTCGACCAGCGGCCAAGTGCCGTTGCCCTCGATTGCGACCCTCGTTGTGCAGCAGTCGCCGCTGCAGATTTCCCATCTCAAGCAGTTTCCGGTGACGACGATTTCGTTCAACCTGGCGCCCGGCGCTTCGCTCGGCGGCGCCGTCGACGCCATCAACGCCGCGCTGGCCGAGATCAACATCCCCGCCAGCTTCGCGGTGAGCTTTCAAGGCTCCGCGCAAGCGTTCCAGTCCTCGCTGTCGAACGAGGTGTTCCTGCTGCTGGCGGCGGTGGCGACGATGTACATCGTGCTGGGCGTTCTCTACGAAAGCTTCATCCACCCCGTCACGATTCTCTCGACGCTGCCTTCGGCCGGCATCGGCGCCCTGCTCGCTCTCGACATCGCCGGCGCCGGGCTCGACATCATCGGCGTCATCGGCATCGTTCTCCTGATCGGCATCGTCAAGAAGAACGCGATCATGATGATCGACTTCGCGCTTGAGGCGCAGCGCTTCGAGGGAAAGACGGCGCGCGAGGCGATCTTTCAGGCCTGCCTGCTTCGCCTGCGGCCTATCCTGATGACGACGGTGGCGGCGATGTTCGGCGCCTTTCCCCTGATGCTGGGGACCGGCGTCGGATCGGAGCTTCGCCATCCGCTCGGGTTGGCGATCGTCGGCGGCCTCGCCGTCAGCCAGATCCTCACGCTGTTCACCACGCCGGTGATCTATCTCTTCTTCGAGCGTATCGGGGCGAGCCTGGGGGCCGGCGCGACGGATAACACGTTGGCGGCGGAGGCGCCGTGAACAACCGCTTCTCCGAGATCTTCATCCGGCGTCCGGTGGCGACGACGCTGCTGACGATCGGGATCGCGCTGGCGGGACTTCTGGCATTCGGGCAATTGCCGGTCTCGCCGCTGCCGCAGGTCGATTTTCCCAATATTTCGGTGTCCGCCACCATGCCCGGGGCCAGCCCCGACACCATGGCGTCCTCCGTCGCGGCGCCGCTCGAGCGTCATCTCGGGCAGATCGCCGACGTCAACGAGATGACGTCGTCGAGCTCGCTGGGCTCGACGCGCATCCAACTGCAATTCGGCTTGGACCGCGACATCGACGGCGCGGCGCGCGACGTGCAGGCGGCGATCAACGCGGCGCGCGCCGATTTGCCGACCAGCCTGCGCGCCAATCCGACCTATCACAAGGTCAATCCCGCCGATGCGCCGATCATGGTTTTGGCGATGACGTCGACGACGCGCACCGCCGGACAGATGTACGACATCGCCTCCAACGTCCTGCAGCAGCGCCTGTCGCAGCTCGACGGCATCGGCGAGGTCGACGTCGCGGGCAGCGCGCTGCCGGCGGTGCGGGTCGAACTCAATCCCGGCGCGCTGTTCCGATACGGCATCGGCCTCGAGGATGTCCGCGCCGCGCTCGCCGCCGCCAACGCCAACAGCCCCAAGGGCGCGATCGAGGACAGCGACTTTCACTATCAGATCTACGCCAACGACCAGGCGAGCCGCGCCAACCAATATCGCGATCTCATCGTCGCCTACCGCAACAACGCCGCGGTGCGCCTGTCCGACGTCGCCGACGTCGTCGACTCCGTCGAGGACCTGCGCAACGCCGGGCTCTCCAACGGCAAGCCGTCGGTCGCGATCGTGCTTTCGCGGCAGCCCGGCGCCAACATCATCGAGGCGGTCGACGGCGTCAAAGCGGAACTGCCGCGCCTGGTCGCCGCGTTGCCGGGCGACGTCGATCTCAGCGTCGTCGTCGACCGCTCGATCACGATCCGCGGCTCGCTCGCCGACACCGAACGCACTTTGATCACCGCGGTCGTCCTGGTGATCCTCGTCGTCTTCGTCTTCCTGCGCAACCCGCGCGCCGCGGCGATCCCGAGCGTCGCGGTGCCGGTTTCGATCATCGGCTCGTTCGGCGTGATGTATCTCCTCGGCTTCAGCCTCGACAACCTGTCGCTGATGGCGCTGACGATTTCGACCGGGTTTGTCGTCGACGACGCCATCGTCGTGCTCGAAAACGTCACCCGACACATCGAGGGCGGCGCGACCCGCATGCAGGCGGCGATCCTGGGGGCGCGCGAGGTCGGGTTCACCGTCCTCTCGATCAGCCTTTCCCTTATCGCGGTGTTCCTGCCGCTTTTGTTGATGGGCAGCATCATCGGCCGGCTGTTCCGAGAGTTCGCGATCACGCTTTCAATCGCGGTGTTGATCTCGCTCGTCGTCTCGCTGACGACGACGCCGATGATGTGCTCGCTGATCCTGCCGCGTCGCGTCATCCTTTCGCACGGCGCGCTCTATCGGTTCACCGAGCGCGGCTTCGACGCCATGCTCGGCTTCTACCGGACGACGTTGGCGGGCGCGCTGCGCCATCCCTTGATCGTCATGCTCGTTCTCCTGTCGATGGTCGGGCTGAACGTCTACCTTTTCAAGGCAGCGACTTACGATCTGTTCCCGGTCCAGGACACCGGGCTGCTCATCGGCTCCATTCAGGGCGACCAAAGCATTTCCTTCCAGTCGATGAAGCGCAAGCTGGCGCAGTTGCAGACGATCGTCCAAGACGATCCCGCCGTGGCCACCGTGGTCGGCGTCACCGGCGGCCGGCAGGCCAATTCGGGCTTTGTCTATATCTCGCTGAAGCCCTTCGGCCAGCGCCAGATCAGCGCCGACGGCGTGGTGGCGCGGCTGCGCGGCAAACTCGCCGCGGTGGCCGGCGCGCGGCTCTTCATGGTCGCCGTGTCGGACCTGCGCACCGGCGGGCGACAGAGCAACGCGACCTATCAGTACACCCTTCTCTCGGATGACACGGCGACGCTCTACAAATGGGGCCCTCGGCTGACCCAGGCGCTGCAACAGAGCGATATCGTGAAGGACGTCAATTCCGATCAGCAGCAGGGCGGCCTCGAAGTCGACCTGACGATCGATCGGCCGACCGCCAAGCGCCTGGGGCTCACCTTGAGCGCCGTCGACAACACCCTCTACGACGCTTTCGGTCAGCGACAGGTCTCGACCATCTACAACGCGCTCAACCAATATCACGTCGTCATGGAGGTGGCGCCGCGCTATTGGCAGGACCCCTCGACCCTGCGGGACATCTGGGTTTCGACCGCCGGCGCCAATCCCTCCGGGTCCCAACAAACCAACGCGGTCGCCGGCCTGTTCGCGGCGGCGACGGCGGCGACGAGTTCCGCCGCTTCGATCGCCGGCGATTCGGCGCGCAACCTGGCGATGAATTCGCTCGCCGCCAGCGGCCATTCGGCCGCCTCCGCCGGGTCGGCCGTCTCCACTTCTCAAGAGACCATGATTCCGCTCTCGGCCTTCGCCCATTACCAACTCGGCCAGACGCCGTTGAGCGTCAATCATCAGGGCCAGTTCGCCGCGACGACGATCTCCTTCAACCTCGCGCCGGGGCACGCGTTGAGCGAAGCGCAAAAGGAAATCGCCGACGCGATCGCCAGCATCCGTTTGCCGGCGAGCATTCACGGCGCGTTCGCCGGCACCGCCGCGACCTACCAGCAATTCACGTCGGGCCTCATTCTGCTTTTCGGGGCGGCGCTCGTCGCCGTCTACATCGTGCTGGGCATTCTCTACGAGAGCTACATCCATCCGCTGACGATTCTCTCGACCTTGCCCTCGGCGAGCGTCGGCGCGCTGATCGCGATGAAAGTCTCGAACACCGAATTCACCATCATCGCCGCGATCGGCATCATTCTGCTCATCGGCATCGTCAAGAAAAACGCGATCATGATGATCGATTTCGCGCTCCAGGCCGAACGCGAGGGCCTGTCGACGCGGGACGCCATCACGCAGGCCTGCCTGCTGCGCTTCCGGCCGATCATGATGACGACGTTCGCCGCGCTCTTCGGCGCCTTGCCCCTCGCCCTGGGCGCCGGGGAAGGTTCGGAATTGCGTCATCCCCTGGGGATCAGCATCGTCGGCGGCTTGCTCGTCAGCCAGGCTTTGACGCTCTATACGACGCCGGTCATCTTTCTCTATCTTGATCGTTTCGCCAATTGGCTGCATCGTATGTGGGGCCACGTCTATTTGGGGGGCAAATCGACGCGGCTCGCGGGGGCGGAGTGATGGGTGTCGTCCGTGGAGCGTCCTTTTCGGCGATCGCGCTCGCGTTGCCGCTGATCGGCTGCGCCGCGGTGGGGCCGGACTATCTCCGCCCCGCCGCCATCGTTCCCGCCCAATACAAGGAAATCAAGGGCTGGAAGCTCGCCACGCCGCGCGACGATTTCGCCAAGGGCGAATGGTGGAGGCTCTTTCGCGACCCCGAGTTGAACGCGCTCGAGGCGCAGGTCGCCGTCTCCAATCAGACCCTGAAAGCCGACGAGGCGAACTATCGCGAGGCGCTGGCGATGATCGCCGAGGCCCGCGCCGGGCTTTATCCCACCCTCAACTTCAATCCCTCGCTGACGCGCGCCAAGACCGGCACGCTCATTACCGACACGCTCGAGGCCGAGGTCAGCGCCGCCTGGACGCTGGACGTCTGGGGGAAAGTGCGGCGCGCCATCGAGCAACAGGGCGCGGCCGCGCAAGTGAGCGCCGCCGACCTCGCCAACGCCACGCTGTCGGAGCAGTCGGCGCTGGCGCTCGCCTACGTGCAGTTGCGCCAGTCGGATTCGCTCGACGATCTCTTGTCCGATACGGTCAAGCAGTACCAACGCTCCCTTGACATCACGCAAAACCAGTACGCGGCGGGGACGACCGCCAAGTCCGACGTCATCACCGCCCAGGCTTCGGTTCTCGCGGCGCAGGCGCAGCAGATCAACGTCGGCGTCGCGCGGGCGCAGAACGAGCATGCGATCGCCGTCCTGATGGGCCGCCCCCCCTCGGAGCTGTCGATCTCGCGCGGGACGCTGGCGCTCGACATCCCCGCCGTGCCGCTGCGCTTGCCCTCGAGCTTGCTCGAGCGACGGCCGGACATCGCCGCGGCGGAACGGACGATGCAGGAGCAGAACGCCGCCATCGGCGTCGCCACCGCCGGCTATTACCCCGACATCACGCTCACCGGCGCCTTCGGCTACGTCGGCGATCCCTTCGTGAGGCAAATCGCCGGGGCCAATCCGGTCTGGTCCTACGCATTGTCGCTGGCGCAGCCGCTGTTCAACGGCGGCCTGACCGACGCGCAAGTCGAGGCCGCCACGCAGGCCTACCAATCCAGCGTCGCCACCTATCGCCAGACCGTGTTGACGGCGTTCCAGCAGGTCGAGGACGAGCTCGTGGCGATCCGCGTCCTCAGTGCGGAGATCAAGGTGCAGACCGAGGCGGTCAAAGCCGCCGAACAGGCCGTCCAGATCGCCCTCAACGAATATCGCGCCGGCACGCAGAACTTCACCACCGTGGTGACCGCCGAAGCCACCGCGCTGAGCGACGAGGAATCGGCCCTGACGACGCGGGCGCAGCGCTTGACCGCCGCCGTCAGCCTTATCGTCGCTCTGGGCGGGGGATGGAGCGCGGACGAACTGCCGGTGCTGCCGACGCTGACGACCGCCGCGCTGGCGTCGCCGCCCGCGCCCTGATCGGGCGGGCGAGGTCAGTCGGGCAGGGCGTAACGACGCGCAACGTCCCAGGCGGCGCGCGCGTCGGCGGCCAGAATCCTGCCGTCGTTGGCGGCGCGCGCGGCCTGCGTCGCCCCGACGAGGGCCGGCGGACCCACCGGATCCGGCAATTCCGCCGACCCGCTCGACAAGGCCGCGTTCATCGCGTAATTCGCCGCCCCGTCGCCGCTCAGTTTGACCGCCAGCGTCAAGGCGATCGCCGGCCTCGGCGCATCCGACAGACGCGCGATCCGATAAGCGTTGAGGAAGCGTTTCACGCTGCGCGGCGTGGCGCCGGCGAGCGGAGCGATCGCGGTGAGCAGCGCCGCCTCGCCTTGCGAAAGCGGCTCGATCCATCGCGATCGGCTGGCGTCGGCGGCGCGCAAAGGGCTGACGACCGCGTTGGAGCCGATTAGGCGCGCCGCGAGCCGTCCGCCGTCGGCCAGGCCGAGGGTCTGCGTATTGACCACGACCTGAAAGAACTTCTCCATTCGCCCCCGCGCCGCCTCCTCGCCGCCGAGCGCGATCGCCAGTTGCGCGGGATCGCACGCGACCACTCCGGCGCAGCCCGGACCGAACATCGAGTTGGCCGCCTCGATCAAGCGCAGCGAATCGGCGGGAGCCAAGAGGTCGAGATTGTCGAACGCGAAGATGAGCCGCTGTGGAGCGGGAGCGGAGGTCTGCGCCGGCGCGCTCATCAGGCGGCCAAGCTCGACGAAAAACGAGCGCGCCGCTTTTGCCGCCGGTTCGGGCCCGCGCGCGAACGCCGGACCCGGCGCGCGCTCGAGCGGTTTCGCGCCGCCGGCGCGCTTGGCGGTCGCCGCCGCGTGCTTGGCCGCCGCCTCGGCTTCGGCGTTGAGGACGGCGACGCGCTGGTTCAGACGGGCGGCGCTGGCGTTGAGTTCACGGCGGCGTTCGCGCACGTCCTGATTGAGAAGGCGAAGGCCACGGTACAGCGTCGCCGAAAAGCTGAAGGCGCGCCAGACATTGACGAAAAGCGCAAAGGCCCCGAAAGCGATCACGACCTTGATCACGGTATCCAATTCCAGGAGATCGCGATGCGCCGTCAGCCAGTCGGCGCTCGGGGCGAAAACATCGCCCAGGCCGCGCAGCCAGGCGACAGCCTGGGGGTTGCGCAGCTGATTGAGCCCGAACGCAAGGGCGAAGGCGATGGCCGCCGCCAGGAGCCAATGCGCCTGGCTGCGATAGGCCCAGATCGAGCGAAGGGCGACGCCGACCCGCGACGCCGCGCCGGCGCTTTCGAGCTGGCGCACGAGATCGCGGTAATTGGCCGTGGGATCGCCTTCGGCCAAACCGAACCGGCGCAGCCGCGCTTCGATCGAGCCGCGCTTGGCGCGAATGAACGCGTCGACGCGCGATCCCGGGGTCTCATAGAGCAGCGCCTCGGTGAGCCGCGCGCGCTTGGCCGCCACTTCGTCGCGCGCCGCGCGCTCGGCTTCGAGCCGCTTGCCGATTTCGTCGTGACGATCCGCGGCGGCGACGGCGGCGCGCTGCGGATCGGCGCCGGCATGGGCGGCTTCGTCGGCGAGCGCGGCGTAATTGACGCCGCCGCGATCGCGCTCCAGCGCGGCGAAAGCGGCCGCGGCGATGGCGCAGGCGGGATCGCCCGACACGCTGGCCGCGTCGATCGGAATCGTCACCACCCGGGAGAGAAACGGCGTCGCGGGCGCTGTTGCGGCGGCGCCGGTCAGGGCGTCGACGGCTTCAAGCAGCCGATGAAGAGCGAAACTCTTGCCCGACCCCGACGGTCCGACGATCCCCGCCAGGAAAGGGGTCTGCGCGTCCCCGACGACGCAGAGCTCGGCGAGCGGCGCGACGGCCTCGCCGGTATTCTGAAGATCGGGGCAATCGCCGGCGTCGGTGTAAAAGATCGGCTCGTGGGCGGGGCGCCCGGGGGGGCTCGGCGCAATCGGCGGCGGCGGCGAGGCCGCGGGAAGCGCTTTGTCGGGGGCGCCGCCAGCCTCGCCGAGAACGCCTCCCGGCCGATCGTCCAACTTGCTCTCGATCACAGGAGCCTCCCTCGGCCATCGGCGGCGCGCCCAGCGGCCGATGCGCTCAGGCCGCGGCGTCGCGCGGTGACGATTTGGCCGCCCCGTCCGCTGGCGTCAAGCGCAAATCCGCTTCCCCGACCGGGCGCCGGGCGCCGCCCACGCTCAGGACGAGGGCTTCGCGCCGGAAGCAGGGGCGATGAGCCGACGGGCTTGCGCCGCGCCGGCCCGCTTGGGCAATTTTTCCGCGATGCCGTAAACGCGCTCGCGCCGGTTGATCTCGTTCATGACATCGGCAGGCGTAACCCCGCAGTCGGCCCAGACGACGGCGAGGTGGTAGAGAAGGTCCGCGCTCTCCAAAATCGTCGATTTGCGATTGCGCTGCACGGCGTCGAGACCCACCTCAAACGCCTCCTCGATCAGTTTCTTGGCCATTTTCTTTGCGCCGTCACGGAAAAGCTTGGACGTGCGCGAGATCGACGAATCCTGCTCTTTCGCGGCAAGGACCGAGGCGAATAGGCGTTCAAGCGTATCGTTCATGGGGCGGAAAGTCTCGAGTGAGGCGAAACGGGCGGCGACAGACGCGCAGCGATCTCGGCGACGCCGTCGAACCGCGGCCGGGCGACGAGGTCACGCGGCCGCGAGGGCGCGAAACAACGCGCGCCCGTCGATCCCGCCGACCAAGGGATCGATGAGGTTTTCGGGGTGCGGCATCAGGCCGAGGACGTTGAAGTCCTTGTTGTAGACGCCGGCGATGTCGCTCGTCGAGCCGTTCGGATTGGCGGGCCCCCCGACGGCGCCGGCGGCGTCGCAATAGCGGAAAGCGATGCGGCCCGCACGCTCCAACTCCGCCAACCCCGAGGAATCGACGGTGTAATTGCCTTCGCCGTGCGCGATGGCGACCTTGATCACCTGCCCCCGCCCATAGCCGCGCGAAAACGGGGTCGCGTCGTTTTCGACGCGTAGATGCTGCATCCGGCAAATGAACCGGCGTCCGGCGTTGCGCATGAGGACGCCCGGCAGCAGACCCGCCTCGCACAAGATCTGAAACCCGTTGCAGATGCCCAGGACCAGCCCGCCGCGCGCGGCGTGGTCGCGCACCGCGTCCATGATTCGCGCCCGTGCGGCGATTGCGCCGCAACGCAGATAGTCGCCGTAGGAAAACCCTCCGGGCAAGACGACGAGGTCGGCGCCGGGAGGCAGCGCGCGGTCGTCGTGCCAAACGACGGCGGGCGGCGCGCCGCTCGCTTGCCGGAGCGCGCGGACGACGTCGCCATCGCGATTGGAGCCGGGAAAGAGGATGACGGCGGCGCGCGGCGGATTATTCATATTCGACCGCATAATCTTCGACGATCGTGTTGGCGAGCAGCTTCTCGCAGGCTTCCGAGAGCTTGCGGCTCGCCGCCTCGCGGCCGTCGGCGTCGATCTGAATGTCGAACACCTTGCCTTGGCGCACGCTGGCGACGCCGACGACGCCGAGCGATCTCAGCGCCCCTTCGATCGCCTTGCCTTGGGGGTCCAGAACCCCCGCCTTCAGGGTGACGATCACGCGCGCTTTCATCGGCAGGCCTCGCTCGCAAAGGAACCGCGCTCAAGCCGCATGGGAAGCCGGCGTCAGCGTCAGCAGGGAATAGAGCGCCGAAGCGTCGCGCGTGGCGCGCAGTTGCGCCGCCAGATTGGCGTCGCGAAGCACCCGGGCGATCGTCGCCAGCGCCTTCAAATGGTCGGCGCCGGCGCTCTCCGGCGCGACCAGCAGGAAGATCAGATCGACGGGAAATCCGTCGAGCGCCTCGAAGTCGATGGGCCGCTCCAGCCGCGCGAAGATGCCGAATATGCCGGCGCACTTGGCGAGCTTGCCGTGCGGGATGGCGATGCCGTCGCCGACGCCGGTCGACCCGAGGCGCTCGCGCTGGAGCAGCGCATCGAAGATTTCGCGCGCCGATAGCCCCGACGCCAAAGCGGCGCGCTCGCTCATTTCCTGCAGCGCCTGTTTCTTGCCGTTGACGCGAAGAGCGGGGATGATCCCATCGGGAGTAAGCAGATCGGTTAGAGACATGTCGAACTCGAAAGTGAGGACGTGCCGACGGGGCCGGACTTCATGGGCGAATTGGCGAACGCTTCCCATCGGCGGGTTCGCGCCCTAATGCGGGTCGAGCCAACCGATCGCGCCATCGGCGCGACGATAGACGACGTTCACGCGCGCGCTCCCCGCGTGCTGAAACACCAAGAACGGGGCGCCGCAGAGATCGAGCTCGGCCACCGCGGAGGCGACCGACAGGCTCTTCAAAGGTTGCGAACCTTCGGCGACGACGACGGGGTTGAAGTCGGCGGGTTCTTCCTCCGCCTCCCCCGGCGCTTCGATCATGTAATTGGCGATTTCCAGGCGAGCGCGCCCTTCGGCCGAGCTCGGGATGGGCGCTTGGTGGTCCTTGAGTCGTTTCTTGTAGCGGCGCAAGCGCCGTTCGATCTTGTCGAGCGCCTGCTCGAAGCTCGCATAGGGCTCCTGGGCCGCGCCCTCGGCCTGGAGATTCCTGCCCGAACTCAGGTGTAGGGAACAATCGGCGCGATACCCGGACCCTTCGCGGGAAATCACCACATGGCCGCTGACCCGACCGTCGAAATGGCGCGCCATAATCGCCTCGACCTTATCGAGGACGTGGCGGCGCAGGGAGTCTCCAATGTCGAGATTCTTGCCGGAAACTCGTAAAGGCATCGATCGCCTGACCTCTCTGGTTCGCTCCAAGCCGAATCGCCCCGCGGCGACGCTTCCCAACTCACAGCGACGAGGATCCACCGAACCGCAACCCAGCGCGTCGCGGCCGCGAAGTTCGAAATTGCGGCGGCCGCAGGCTTCGCTTCTTCTGCGCCGTAGCGTTAGAAGCCCGCCGAGGCGATGTCAATCGCGGCCTTTCGACCGCGGTCGAGAAGTCGAAATCCAAGCTTTTATCATATGTTTAGCGGATCGCCTGGATGCGGGGGGGCGCGCATCGGCGACAATTTCAAGCGACGGCGGTCGACCGAGGAGGGGATATGCAGGCTGTCGCGATACTTGGCGACGGTGCGGCGCGCGACGACAATGTCGGCGCTGCGCAGCCGCGCGACGATGACGTCGTCGGACAGCACGTCGTCGGGATCTTCGGCGTCGATCATCTGCTTGATCTTGAAGCGCACCGACTCGGCCGAATGGGCCTGAGCCGCGCTGTTGGAGACCGACGCGATCGAGGTGGTGAAGAAATACTTCATCTCGAACAGGCCGCGCGGCGTCTGGATGAACTTGTTGGAGGTGGCGCGGGAAACGGTCGATTCGTGAACCCCGATGGCGTCCGCGACGGCCTTCAGGTTGAGCGGCCGCAAGCTGGCGACGCCGTCGACGAGAAAGCCGTCCTGGCGGCGCACGATCTCCGAGGCGACGTTGAGAATGGTGCGCGCGCGCTGCTCGAGGCTCTTGGTCAGCCAATTCGCGGTCTGCAAATTGGTCGAGATATATTGTCGATCCTCCTCGCGCGCCGCGCCGCGCTTGATCCGCGCGGCGTAGGATTCGTTGACCAGCACGCGCGGCAGGGCCTCGCTGTTCAGCTCGACGCGCCACGAATGGTCGGGGGCGGCGGTGACGAAGACGTCGGGGATCGCGGTCGGCTCGACGCCGGCCCCGAAGCCGCGGCCCGGTTTGGGATCGAGACGCTTGATCTCGACGATCATGTCGGCGAGGTCCTCGTCGTCGACGCCGCAGGCGCGGCGCAGCGCCGGCAGGTCGCGTTTGGCCAGCGCCGGCAGGTTTTCGATCAGCATGCGCATCGCCGGGTCGAACCGGTCGCGTTCAATCAATTGCAGCGCCAGACATTCGGCGAGGCTGCGGGCGAAAACGCCGGTGGGCTCCAGGCCTTGCAAGCGCGTGAGGATGTCTTCGACGTGGGCGAGCGAGGCGCCGAGCCGCTCGGCGATGTCCTCGAGGGCGCCGGTGAGATAGCCCGCCTCGTCGAGCGCGTCGATCAGGGCGACGGCGATCATGCGATCGGCGGGCTCCTTGAGCGCGATCATCGCCTGCCGGGTCAGATGCTCGCCCAAGGTGACCGGCGCGGCGACATAGGCCTCGAGGTCGGGCGCGCCCGCCTCGCCGCCGCGGCCCGCCATGCCCGTCCAGGAGGTCGCCGAAAGTCCCTTGCCTTCGTCGTGAGAGGCGCGCTCGAGGGGCGTTGCGGCGCGGTCGGGATCGAAGGCGTTGTCGATCTCGGTGCCGAGATTCTGCGCCAGCGCGACCGGATCGGACTCGAGCGATTCGGAGGCCCAATCTCCGGGTTCGACGGCGGCGGGGGGGTCTGGCGCCTCCGCCTCGCTCGGCCCCTCGACGGCGGGCGCGTCCTCGGCCCGCTCCAGCAGGGGATTGCGCTCGAGCTCCGTCTCGATGAAGGCGGCGAGTTCCGCGTTGGGCATCTGGAGGAGCTTGATCGCCTGCAGCAGCTGCGGCGTCAGCACCATCGCCTGGCCTTGACGCATTGCGAGTTTATGCGAAAGCGCCATCCCCAACCACCAACCCACTCTACCCGCCGCGACGCCGTCGGAATTCACGGCTTGATTTTTGCTTATACCACGCATGGGCGAAGAAAAGACAAGGCCCCAAGTCGCCGCAGCCGCCGCCAGGGATTAGGGTTAACACCCGGAAAAACGATATTGTACAAATCTATCAATATGTTATGCCGTGCGCGGGCGATCGGGCGACGGAACCTTCGTACCCTCGCCGATTGATATAAAGATTTACTTATATCTTTATTGCGCGCTTGCGGGGGATTTGATAAGCCTCGCGCGACTCAACCGCGAAGGCTTCCCCCATGAGCACGTCCGCCCCCGACTACGCCATCGCCGATCTCAGCCTTGCCGAATACGGGCGCAAGGAAATCGCCATCGCCGAAACCGAGATGCCCGGCCTGATGGCGACGCGGGCGGAATTCGCCGCCGCCCAGCCGCTAAGGGGCGCCCGCGTCGCCGGGTCGCTCCACATGACGATCCAGACCGCGGTGCTGATCGAGACGCTGAAGGCGCTCGGCGCCGACGTCCGCTGGGCCTCGTGCAACATCTACTCGACCCAGAACCACGCCGCCGCCGCGATCGCGGCGGGCGGCACGCCGGTCTTCGCCATCAAGGGCGAGAGCCTGAAAGACTACTGGGACTTTACCCACCGCATCTTCGAATGGGGCGACGGGGGCTCGCCCAACATGATCCTCGACGACGGCGGCGACGCGACGCTGCTCATCCACCTCGGCCTGCGCGCCGAGAAGGGCGATACGGCGTTTCTCGATAAGGCGACCAACGAAGAGGAAGAGGTCTTGTTCGCCGCAATCCAGCAGCGGCTTAAGGCCAAGCCCGGCTGGTACGCCAAGAACGCCGCCTCGATTCGCGGCGTCACCGAGGAGACGACGACCGGCGTCCATCGCCTCTATGTGATGGCCAAAGAGGGTCGGCTGTTGTGGCCGGCCATCAACGTCAACGACAGCGTCACCAAGTCGAAGTTCGACAATCTTTACGGCTGCCGCGAATCGTTGGTGGACGGCATCCGCCGCGGCACCGACGTGATGATGGCGGGCAAGGTGGCGATGGTGGCGGGCTTCGGCGACGTCGGCAAGGGGTCGGCCGCGAGCTTGCGCAACGCCGGCTGCCGGGTGTTGGTGTCCGAGGTCGATCCGATCTGCGCGCTGCAGGCGGCGATGGAAGGCTACGAAGTGACGACGATGGAGGACGCCGCGCCGCGCGCCGACATCTTCGTCACCTGCACCGGCAACGTCGACGTCATTACCCTCGACCACATGCGAGCGATGCACGACCGCGCCATCGTCTGCAACATCGGCCACTTCGACTCCGAGATCCAGGTCGCAAGCTTGCGCAATTTCAAGTGGAACAACATCAAGCCGCAGGTCGACGAGATCGAGTTCCCCAACGGCAAGCGCATCATCCTGTTGTCGGAGGGCCGCCTCGTCAATCTCGGCAACGCCACCGGCCATCCCTCGTTCGTCATGTCGGCCTCGTTCACCAACCAGACCCTGGCGCAGATCGAACTCTTCACCAAGCCCGGCCAGTACGAAAGACAGGTCTACACGCTGCCCAAGCACTTGGACGAAAAGGTCGCCTCGCTGCACCTGGCGAAAATCGGCGTCAAGCTGACCAAGCTGACGGAGCCGCAGGCGAAATACCTCGGCGTGCCGCAGAACGGGCCGTTCAAGGCGGAGATCTATCGGTATTGAGGAAAGCGCCTTCCCTTCTCCCGTTCGGAGAGGGGCGTTTGGCGACGCCTAGCCGCCGCCCGTCGCGCGCACGTAGACGATCGCCTCAGCGTCGGCGTAGACGCGTCGCCAATCCGTGAGGGCCTCGATGAGGGCGACGTGCGCGTTGCGCGGCGCCAGGATCGCCCAGGCGAACTTGTATTCCCTGGCGAGCGCCGGGAACTCACCGACCGCGGCGTAGCGGCGCAAGAACGCGTCGCCGTAGAGATCGGCGCGGCCGTCGACGAAGGGCGCGACGCCGAGAAAGATGAGGTAATCGCCGAAGTTGGCGTCGTTGAACACCGGCCCGTCGATGCCCTGCGCCTTGACGTATTCCATCGCGCTTCGCGGCGCCGGGGGCGGCGCGACGCGCGCCCAACCGAGGTCGTAGACGGCGAAGCCGAGGCCGATGACCAAAAGCCCGATCGCCGCGATCCGCGCCGCGAGGCGCCCACCGCCTTTGTCGGTTGCGAGCGCGCGCAGTTGGGGCGCCAACGCCGGCGCAGCGATCAGCGGCGAGACGAAGCCCAAGAGCTCGGCGTTGCGTTGGTGTTGCAGCGCCATGTGCAAGAGAACGAGCAACAGGGCAAGGCGGGTGACCGGCAGCCGAAGGCCGAGCGTGAAGGCGCCGAACAGCACGAGCATCAGCCAGGGCTCGAGCGGCTGCGGCGACTGGAAGTCGACGCTGCGCCACTCCAGGATCGTCGAGAGGGCGAAGTCCATTCGCAAGAGATGGAAGGGCAAGAGCCAGCCGGCGATTCCGTTCGGCGTGGCGAGGCTTGCCGCCAGCGCGAGGATCGCGAAGGCGCCCCAGTGAAGCGCCGCCTTTTTCGCCGCCGGCCCGTCCGACGCCTCAAATATCGCCTCGGCGGCGAAGAAACCCAGGAGCCCCAAGCCGACCACGAAACCGCCGTGCAGATTGGCCCACGCCAGCATGACCAGCGCGGCGTAGGGAGCCGGCGCCCGCCCCTCGTCTTTGGCGCGCCCCATCAACACCGTCCAGGCGACCAGCAGCGGCCAGGCGAGGACGTGCGGCCGCGCCAGCAAGTGGGCGTAACAGAGGCCCGCGGCGAAGGCGACGCCGATCAGCGCGTGTTCGACGGCGAGGCGGCGGGTCAACGCGCGCGCCAGGATCGCCATCGTCGCGGCGAAACAAGACGCCGTCGCGGCGACCAATCCGGCCCAGCCGAAGGCGTCGTAGAGAGCAGCCAGGACGACTTCCGAGGCCCATTCATGAACGACCCAGGGCGAACCCGCCGCCGAGTAGGAAAAGACGTCCTCGCTGGGAACGGCGCCGTGCGCGAGGATCCAACGCCCCACGGCGACATGCAGCAGCGTGTCGGGGTCGCCGAGAACCCGGGCGCTCGCGGCAAACGTCACCGCGAAGGCGACGAACGCGACCAGCGCGGGGGCAAGGGCGGCGAGAGAAGGCGGCCAATACGCCGGCTGCGCCGCGATTGGAGACGGTCGATTTAAGACGGCGTTATCCCCCGATGTCGACGTCCTGAACCTCGCGCGCTTGGCTCGATTTGGCGGCCCCAGGGCAAATCATCGCCGCGGCGGCGCAACTATCTTCGCCGCTGCGGCGATTGGGCATTGACAATAGGGCGCGACGAAAACACTTTAGGCGGGGTAACCGAGGAAACCGCCATGCGCAATAAGATTTTGGCTTGGGCGATCGTTGTGGGCGCCGGGTTTCTATTCATCGCTTTTGCGGCGACGGCCTACGCGCTAAACAACGTCAACTGAACTTGGCGTCGGCGATGGCTTGACGCGGGGCGGCAGCCGCGGGGCGTGAGGCCGCTTGTCGCTGAGGTTCGGGATCGGCGCGGAGAATCGCCGTGAGCGGTCTGCGCGCGCCGGTTGGTGGCGCAAAGGGACAGATTGAAAAAGCGGCGCGGTCGTTTTGGGGCGCGGTCAGCGCCCCTGCGGATTTTGTGCGCGCGATCGCGGTCAAGAGCGGTCCACCGACGGCCTGCGGCTCCCGCTCGCCGGTCCTGACCGCGCGACAAGACGGAGCCTCGCCATGCAAGCGACGTTCCACGCGGGCCTGATCGCCGCGCTCGGGTTGGCCGCCGCAGCGCCCGCCGTGGCGGCGACCATCCAAACGCCGTCGGATACCGTCCCTTGCACGCTTAAGGGTTGGTCGCGCGACAAAGATCCCAATGGACTGAACGTGCGCGCGGCGCCGAGCGCGTCCGCGCCGGTCGTCGCGCGGCTGCCATGGCGCCCCAAGGCGGAGAACGGCTCGCTCGTCGAATTCGAGATTCTCGGCTTCAAGGACGGTTGGGCGTTGATCCGCGGCGCGAGCTACGGAAACTACGGCGATCCGCCGCCGGCGACGCCGCTCTATTCCGGCCAGGGTTGGGTGCATGGTTCGCTCGTCGGCGGACAAGTGGTCGGCGGGCAGAACGCCATCGGCCTTTACGCCGAGCCCAAGGACGCCGCCAAGCGCCTGCCGCGCCCGAGCGACGTCGAGGAGGTCGAGGTCAAAGGGCTGCTCGATTGCCGAGGCGCATGGGCCAAGATCGATTCGAACATCGGCGTCGGCTGGATTTACGGGTTGTGCAGCAATCAGGTGACGACTTGCAATTGAGGCTTGGCGGCGCGCCGATGCTGCGGCGGGCTCTCAGGCCGCCCCGATCCGCTTCCAGTAGAGCATCGTCGCCGTCAGCCCGCCGTGCGGCTTGAACGCATAGTCGGGGATCGTTCCCGCCAGCGTGTAGCCGAGCTTCTCATAAAATCCCGAGGCCCCTTCGTCGGCGGCGGTGTCGAGCGTCAGCAGCGTGCGCTTCCGCTTGGCCGCGAACCCTTCCGCCGCGCGCAGCAAGGCGGCGCCGACGCCGCGGCCGCGATGACTCCGGCGGGTCATCATCTTGGCGATCTCGGCGCGGTGGGGCTGGTTCTGCGGGCTGTCGAGAATGAGGCTCACCGTCCCGACGAGCGCCTCGCCGTCGAAGGCGCCGAGCACGATTCGTTCGTCGCGCTTGGCCGCCGCGAGCGCGCCGTCCCAGAACGCCGTCGCGGTCGCCCGGTCGAGCGGGTGCATGAAGGTGACCGATCCGCCGTTCGCCACCGTCTCGATCAGGATCTCGCTCAAGTCGGCGACGATCTCCGGCGAAGCGCTCAAGGCCGTGATGGCGATTTCGGGCACGGCGCTCAGCTCCGGGCGAGGACGACGAAATATGTGCAGGGCGCGGCGCTTTCATTGGCCAGCGTCGACTCGCTCGGCGCCCCGAAACCGAGGCAGTCGCCGGCGCGCAACGCGTGCCGATCAGCGCCCTCCAGGACGACCAATGCGCCCGCGCGCACGCAGATCGCCTGACGAATATGCGCATAGGAGGAGGCCGGGAACGTCACCCTTTGTCCCGCCGGCAGCTCCACCTCGACGATTTCAAGGGGATGGTCCGGCCGGCAGAACACTTGCCGGCGCCAATAGCCCGTTTCCGGATCGCGCCACACCGGCTGGTCGGCGAAGCGCGACAGCCGGCGAATGAGT
>CAVWKL010000202.1:0-9051 GCA_963755075.1 uncultured Alphaproteobacteria bacterium | reverse complement strand
TGCGCCCCCGGGGCCGATGAACCGCGGCGTCGAGATCGATTCCCTCGTCGCCGACGGCGCGCAGTCGCTGATCCGCGAACAGGTCGAAATGGGCGTGGCGGTGCGCATGGCGGTGCTCGAGGCGCTGGCGCGGCATCTGCCCAACGGGTGACGGCGGTGAGGCCGCAGGATTGCGGCGGCCTTTATCCGGCGCTTCGCGCGCCCGCGACGGCGCCCAGTCGAACGCGGGCGACGCCGGTCGATTGCCGCACGATCGGGTCGAGCAGGAACCGCCTGTCGAACGGGGGAGGCGTTCAGCGCCGTTCGATCGGCTTGGAGCGCGACCGGGCGACGGTCTCGCGCTGGGCGCGCCGGCAGGAGAGCGGCGGCAGGCCGCGCAGCACGAGTTCCGCGTCGGCAACCGTCTGGCGCCCGATTTCCAACAGCGAATCGGGCAGGGCGCCGGCGCGGTGCGGCGACAGCAGCAGCCCCTCGACTCGGCGCGCCGGGTCGTCGGGGGGCGCGGGTTCGAGGGGAAAGACGTCGCTGGCGGCGCGGAAGCGCCCGCTCTCGATCTGGCGCAGGAATTCGGGGAAGTCGACGACGCCGGCGCGGCTCATCAGCAGCACGACCGATCCCGGCTCGATCCGCTCGAATTCGCGGCGGCCGAGGAAGCCCTGGTTCTCGCTGGTCACGGCGGCGAAGACGACGATGACCCGGCTCGTCGACAGGACGTCGTCGAGCGAAGCCGCCGCGACGCCGAAGCCGGCCATGAAATGGGCGGAGATCCAGGGGTCGTAGGCCTTGACCGCGCAGCGGAACGGCGCGAGCAGCGGCGTGAAGGCGCGCGCGAGATCGCCGAAGCCGACGAGGCCGACCGCGGCGCCATAAAGCGAGAAGCAGCCGGCGGCCCCCTCGAGCAGCCACTTTTCGCGCCCCGCGCGCATCGCGCGGTCGGCGGCGGTGACGCCGCGGCACAAATCGATCGTCATCCCCAGCGCCATTTCGGCCACCGGCCGCGCGAAGGCGGAGCTCGGCGTCAGCACGTGAACGCCGCGGGCAAAGCAGGCGTCGTAATCGACGTTCTGCAGGAAGTTGGTCTCGACGTTGACGATGGCGCGCAACTTGCCGGCGCGCGTCGAGCCGCGCCGTCGGCATGTCGCTCTGGCCGATCAGCAATTCCATGTTCGGCAGCAGCGAATCAAACCGCTCGGCCGGCATGCGCCCGGCGCCCTCGTGAACCGCGAGCTCGCCGAGCGCCTGCAGCCGCGCCCAGCTCGTCGCGTCGAAAATCTCGTTGAGGCCGCGCGGTTGCGGATCGACGACGATCAAAGGCTTCGCCATGGCGCCCTCCCGGAAGGCTTCCCCGGCGCGCGGGAGGCGGCCGGCGGCCAAACGACTAAACCGTTACAGAGTCCGGCGCAAAACGGCGCGAGCCTCGTCCCCCCCTACCTCCCGTCCGCCCTGATCATCTCCGCCGCCTTTTCCGCGATCATAATCGTCGGCGCGTTGGTGTTGCCGGCGACGATTTCCGGCATGATCGAGGCGTCGACGACGCGCAACGCTTCGACGCCGTGGACGCGCAGGCGCGCGTCGACGACCGCCGTGGCGGGGTCGGGGCCCATCGCGCAACTGCCGACGGGATGGTAAACGGTGTCGACGCGGCGGCGCAGGAAATCGCGGATTTCGTCATCGGCGTTCACGCCGGCGGAGAAGAGCTCTCGACTCCATTGCCCGCGTAGCGAAGGCGCCGCCATCAGGCGGCGGGTCAGCTTGAAGCCGGCGACCAGCGTCTCGACGTCCTCGCGCTCGGCGAGGAAATTGGGGTCGATCAGCGGCGCGGCGAAGGGGTCGGCCGATTTCAGCCGCACCGCGCCGCGGCTCTTCGGCTTCAGCGCGCAGACGTGGCAGGTGAAGCCGTGGCCAAGGCGAATCTTGCGCGCGTGATCCTCGACCACGGCGACGACGAAATGCAACTGCAGGTCGGGACGATCGAGGTCGGGCCGAGACTTGAGGAACCCGCCGGCCTCGGCGAAATTGGTCGCCGCCATGCCGCGCCGCTCGCGCCGGTAGCGCCCGATCTCCGAGAGGAGCCTGACGAGACCGCCAATGGAGACGCCGAACAGATCGCGGCAGGCCGACTTGTAGCCGAGGACGACGTCGGGATGGTCGTGCAGATTGGCGCCGACGCCCGGCCGGTCGACGACCGGCGCGATGCCGAGACCCGTGAGCGCGGCGGCGTCGCCGATCCCGGAGAGCATGAGGAGGTGGGGCGAGCCGAAAGCGCCGAGGCAGACCAGCGTTTCGCGCCGCGCCCGCACGACGCGCCGCCGCCCTCGTGCGTGAATTTCCGCGCCGACGACGCGCCGGCCCTCGAGGATCAGGCGCAGCGCGCGGGCGCGCGTCTCGACGCCGAGATTGGCTCTGGCGCCGATGTGGGGCCGGAGATAGGCGCGCGCCGCGCTGCAACGCTCGCCGTTGATCTGGGTGACCTGATAGAAGCCGCAGCCCTCTTGTCGTTCGCCGTTGAAGTCGGGGTTGAGCGGCAGTTGCGCCTCGCGCGCGGCGTCGAGAAAGCGCTGGGGAAACGGATTGTCGGTGCGCAGGTCGGCGACGTTGAGCGGCCCGCCCTGGCCGTGAAAGGCGTCGTGGAGCGTCTCGTTGTTCTCCGACTTGAGGAAATAGGGCAGCGCCTCGTCATAGGACCAGCCGGGATTGCCGAGCGCCGCCCAGCCGTCGTAATCGGCGCGATGGCCGCGCGTATAGATCATGGCGTTGATCGCCGAGGAGCCGCCGAGCGCGCGCCCGCGCGGCTGGTAGCCGACACGGCCGCCGAGGCCCGGCTGGGGAACGGTGGCGTAGGCCCAATTGTTGAGCGAGGTCGGGGCCATCAGCACGCCGGCGAGCGGCGTGTCGACGACCCAGCTTGCGCCCTCGCCGCCGGCCTCGATGAGCGCGACGCGCGTTCGCGGATCCTCGCTGAGCCGGCTCGCCAGCACGCACCCCGCCGAGCCGCCGCCGAGCACGAGATAATCGACCTCGTCCATATTCCCCCCTCTCGGGGGATAGTTTAGGTCGAAACGATTGCCGCGGCTAGGGGCGCAGGCGACGGCGGGCCGGACGGCACTTGGCGACGGAATCGACCATGCCGACCAGCACGCTGCCGAGAAGCACGTATTGCGCCAGGGCGTAGGGCAGGGTCGGCGCTTCGTTGGCGCTCACGATCCAATAGGCGATCGCGGCGAAGATCGCCGCCGCGACGAAAGCCAGGACGCCCCAGCTGGTTTTGCGATTGCGGCCCATGCGATGCCCCCAAGGAAGACGCCATGGCGGCCCTTGGCCGCCCTGCAGGTTGCTTACGGGACAGCGATTGGGGCCGCTCCCAATCCGGCGCATCGTGTAACCGCGGCGGGTTAGAATTTTTTCCTGGAAATGTGCAAAAATTGATTCAAATGGTCGCGAGCCCGCCGGCGACGCCGACGGCCGCCGCGTTCCGTCGCACGACGGCGCGATTTCGACGGCTGAGCTCCGCGAGCGCGATGGCCTTAGCGGCCGCGCCCCGCCTGATCGAGGGTGGCGAATTCCTCGTCGGTCAGCGCGACGTCCGCCGCGGCGACGTTCTCCTCGAGGTGAGCGACCTTCGAGGTGCCCGGGATCGGCAGCATGACTGGGCTGCGCCTAAGGAGCCAGGCGAGGGCGATCTGGCCGTGAGTCGCGCCGTGAGCGCGCGCGATCGCCGCCAACGGCGCGCCGTTTCTGGCGAGTTCGCCGGCGGAGAGAGGGTACCACGGAATAAAGCCGATCCCGCGCTTGGCGCAATATTCGAGCACCGCCTCGCTGGCGCGATCGGCGAAATTGTAACGGTTTTGCACCGTCGCGACCGGGAAGACCTTCGCCGCCGCCTCGATATCGGCGGTCGAAACCTCGCTGAGGCCGGCGAAGCGGATGACCTTCGTGTCGATGAGCGCCTTGACCGCGGCGAACTGCTCGTCGCGCGGCACTTTCGGATCGATGCGGTGCAATTGCCACAGGCCGATCGTTTCGACGCCGAGCTTGCGGCGGCTCATGTGCGCCTTCTCGATGAGGTACTCCGGCCGCCCCAGGGCGCGCCACTGGTCCGGTCCGCTGCGGGTCAGGCCGGCTTTGGTGGCCACCAGGATATCGCCGTAGGGGTGCAGCGCCTCGCGGATGAGCGGCTCGGAAACGTCGGGGCCGTAGGAATCGGCGGTGTCGATGAAATTCACCCCGAGTTCAGGCAGGCGCCGCAGCACGCGCAGAGCCTCGGCGCGATCGTCCGGCTCGCCCCAGACGCCGCGCCCGGTCACGCGCATCGCGCCAAAGCCGAGGCGATGGACAGGGATCTCGCCACCGATCAAGAAAACCCCGGATTGCGCCGCGTTGGCCATTTCGCTCATCTCCAAATTCTGCCGCGTCGCCATTATGGCGCGAACGGCGCCTCACGGCCAGCGCGCCAGCGGCGGCATGGAGGAGAGAATCGCCGCCACGTGGCCGCCGGTCCTCAGACCGAACACCGTGCCGCGATCATAGAGCAGGTTGAACTCGACGTAGCGGCCGCGACGCGTCAGTTGTTCCTCGCGTTGGGCTTCGGTCCACGGCTTGGCAAAATTGCGGCGCACGATTTCGCTATAGAGCGAAACGAAGGTCTCGCCGACGTCGCGCGCAAAGGCGAAATCGGCGGCGAAGGCGGAGTTGGCTTCGTCGCCCGCGCTGTTGAGATAGTCATAGAAGATGCCGCCGACGCCGCGCGGCTCGTTGCGATGCTTGAGAAAGAAATAGTCGTCGCACCAAGCCTTGTATTTCTCGTAGGAGGCGACGGCGGGATGACGCTCGCAAACGCCGCGCAGCCCATCGTGGAACAAGACCGCGTCGGGATCGTCGGCGCGCCGGCGCGCCTCCAGCGTCGGCGTCAAATCCGCGCCGCCGCCGAACCACGCCTTCGTCGTCACGACGAAGCGGGTGTTCATGTGGACGGTCGGCACGTGGGGATTCCAGGGATGAGCGATGACCGAAATCCCCGAAGCCCAGAAGCGCGGATCGGCCTCGGCGCCGGGGATCTGCTTGGCGAATTCCGGCGCGAAGGTCCCGTACACCGTTGAAACGTGCGCGCCCATTTTCTCGAACACTCGGCCGCGCAGCATCGCCATGCGCCCGCCCCCGCCCGGCGCGCCGGAAGGATCGAGGCGGCTCCAGGGCTCCGCCACGAAGCGCCCCGGCGCAAGGCCCGGCGCGCAAAGGGGGCATTCGGCTTCCAGCCTCTCCATCGCCGCGATCAGCGTGAGCTGCAGCGCCTCGAACCATTCGCCGGCGCGCGTCCGGCGCGCGTTCGTCTCGTCCATTTCCGCCTCTCCCAGCCACGGTCGGGTGCGACAATATGCCGCTGAGCGCTAGCGGAAAATCTGGGTGTCGCCGAGGCCGATTTGATTGGCGCGTTGGGAGGCGCACCAGGCGGGAGCGCCGGCCGCGCGCACCTCCTGTTCGCGCCGCGGCAATTCCGCCGCGAGCGCCGCGTCGAAGGCCGCCTGGCCAAAAGACTGGCGTCCGACGGCGAGGAACGCGTTCTCGAACCTCTTCGCTTCGGCGGGAATGACCTCGGGACAATAGGCCGCCATGTCGCGCATCAGGCTCACCGAGCGCGCCACGCCGGCGATGGTGATCGCCTGGGCGGCGGCGGGACCGGCGAGCGCCAGCGACAAGGCCAATGCGCCGACGCGCGTCCCCAAGGCGTTCAAAAGCATCCCCCTCAGCGCGCGCGCACCCGCGCGACCAGCCGCTCGACATGGGCGATCGGCGTCTCCGGCAGAATTCCGTGGCCGAGGTTGAAGATATGCGCACGGCCGGCGAAGCCCTGCAACACCCGCTCGACGCCCTCCTCGAGCGCCCGCCCGCCGGCGAGAAGGGCGATCGGATCGAGATTGCCCTGTAGCGCCAGACGCGCCGGCAGGGCCGCGGCGGCGGCGGCGGGATCGACCGCGGCGTCGAGGCCGACGGCCGAAAGGCCGTCGAGATCGGCGAACCTGGCGAGCTTCGTCGCGGCGCCGCGCGGGAAAGCGATGATCGGCGCCTCGGGCGCGGCGGCGCGCACCTCAGCGACGATGCGCGCCACCGGCGCAACGCACCAGCGCTCGAATTCGGCCGGCGGCAGCACCCCCGACCACGAGTTCGAAGATCTGCACCGCCTCGGCCCCGGCGCGAATCTGGCGCGCCAGGTAGTCGGCCGAGGCGGCGGCGAGCCGATCGATCAGCGCGGCGAAGAGATCGGGATGGCGATAGGCGAAGAGGCGCGCCGGCGCCTGGTCGGGCGTGCCGCGGCCGGCGATCATGTAGCTCGCCACCGTCCACGGCGCGCCGCAGAAGCCGATCAGCGCCGTGTCGCCCGGCAGGTTCGCCTTGACGCGCGCGATCGTCTCGAACACAGGCTCCAAGCGCGCCCAATCGGGTTCGTCGCGCAAGGCGCTGAGATCGGCGGCGCTCTCGATCGGCTCGAGGCGCGGGCCCTCGCCGCTCTCGAAGCTGACGCTTTGCCCGAGCGCCTCGGGAACGACGAGGATGTCGGAAAACAGGATCGCCGCGTCGAAGCCGAAACGGCGGATCGGCTGGAGCGTCGCCTCGGTCGCCAACCTGGGGTTGTAGCAAAAATCGAGGAACGACGGGGCCTCGGCCCGCAACGCGCGATATTCGGGGAGGTAGCGCCCCGCCTGCCGCATGAGCCAGATCGGCGGGATCGCTTGCGCGACGCCGCCGAGCGCGGCGAGAAGCTTCTTTTGCGGTGGGGCGGTCGATGAGACGGCGGCCGTCATGAGGCTTTCCGGTGAGCGGACGGCCTTATTCCGCCGCCTTCTTCATCTCGGGATAGGCGCAGTTGGCCGCGCCGTCGGCGCCGGGGCGGCGCAGCGGCACGACCCGCGCCTCCTCGAAGGGCAGGCCGAGCGTGGTCCACACGTCGACCAGCGCCTCGACCAGCCTCGCCGCCTGCGCCTCGGTGTGGCGCGGCGTCGGGGTGATGCGCAGGCGCTCCGCGCCCTTGGCGACGGTCGGGTAGTTGATCGGCTGGATATAGATCTCGTGGCGGCGCAGCAGCATCTCGCTCGCGGCGCGGCATTTCTTGGCGTCGCGCACCATCACCGGCACGATATGCGAGGGGTTGTCGAGCACCGGGAGCCCCGCCGCGCGCAAGGCGTGCTTGACCGTCCGCGCCATCGTCTGGTGGCGCTCGCGTTCGACGCCGGAAGCCTTGAGATGGCGCACCGCGGCTGCCGCGCTCGCCGCCACGCTCGGGGGCAAGGTGGTGGTGAAGATGAAGGCCGGCGCGTAGCTGCGCACCGCGTCGATCAGCGCCGCGCCGGCGGCGATGTAGCCGCCCATGCTGCCGAAACCCTTGGCGAGCGTGCCCTCGATGACGTCGATTGCGCCCATCAGGCCCTCGCGCTCGCTCAACCCCCCGCCGCGCGGCCCGTACATGCCGACCGCGTGAACTTCGTCGATATAGGTCAGCGCGTTGTATCTCTTCGCCAGCGCGACGACTTCGGCGATCGGCGCGATGTCGCCGTCCATTGAATAAAGGCTCTCGAAGACGATCAGCTTGGCGCGCTCGGGATCCGCGGCCGCCAGCAACGCCTCGAGATGGGCGACGTCGTTGTGGCGCCACACCGTCTTCTCGCAGCCCGAGCGGCGCACCCCTTCGATCATCGAATTGTGGTTCAGCGCATCGGAGAGAATGAGGCAATTGGGCAAGAGGCCGGCGATCGTCGAAATGCCGGCGAGGTTGGAGATCCAGCCCGAGGTGAAGACCAGCGCCGCCTCTTTGCCGTGCAAGTCGGCGAGTTCGCGCTCGAGGGCGACGATCGGGTGATGGGTGCCGGCGATGTTGCGGGTGCCGCCTGCGCCAGCGCCATGGGCGCGCGTCGCGCTGACGCTCGCCTCGATGACGGCGGGGTGGCCGCCCATGCCGAGATAATCGTTCGAGCACCAGACGGTGACCTCGCGCGGGGCGTGCTCTTCGCCCGGCGGGCGCCACAGCGCGATGGGAAAACGCGTCGCGTCGCGCTCGAGATTGGCGAAGGTGCGATAGCGCTCTTCCCGCTTCAGTCTTTCGATCGCCTCTTCGAAGCGCCGCTGATAATCCATCGATCCTCGACCCTCGTCCGGTTGGGCGCGTCCGCTTTGAGGACGGCTTTCCCGGCGCCTGTTCCTCGCCCTACCGCTACCCGCGAGCGCCCGGCGAGTAAAGGGCGCCTTCGCCTCGGCCTCGCGGGCGGCCCGTGCGCTGGAGCCCGTCCGCTTCGCTTACGCTCGCCCGCTGGGGTCGGCGGGAACTTGCGATAACGCAAAAAAGGCCCAAAAATGGCGAGAACCAAGCTTCGCCGCCCGATCCGGCCGCCGACCTCGGCGGCGAAGCGGGCGACTTTTCGTTCTAGCGCGCCGGCCCCTTGGCCCTCGGCAAGACATCAGGGGGCACGCGGCCGGCAAGATCGCGGCCGGCCTCGGCGCCGAGCCGCGCCGCCTCGGCCGGGGCGCCGGCGAGGCTGACCTCGAAGGCTTCCGAGCCGTCCTCGCGCAACACCTGGCCCCTCAGCGTGAGCGCGCCGCCCGCAAGGCGCGCGTAGCCCGCGATCGGGGTGCGGCAGGAGCCGTCGAGTTCGGCGAGAAACGCCCGCTCGGCGGCGAGCGCGATCGCCGTTTCGGCGTGGCCGATGGCGGCGAGCGCTTCGAGCGCCCGTGCGTCGGCGGCGCGGGCGGTGAGCGCAATGGCGCCTTGGCCGACCGCCGGCAGGAAGGCCTCGATGTCGAGAATGGCGCGGGCGCGATGGGCGAGGCCCAAGCGCTTCAAGCCGGCGAGCGCCAGCAGCGTCGCCTCGACTTCGCCCGCCTCGGCCTTGCGCAGCCGGGTCTCGACGTTGCCGCGCATGAGCGCGATCCTGAGGTCCGGCCGCAGTCGACGCGCCTGCGCCTGGCGGCGCAGCGAGGCGGCGCCGAGGCGCGCGCCGGGAGGCAGGGCGGCGATCGATTGGGCCGCCGCGGAAATCAGCGCGTCGCGCGCGTCCTCGCGCTCCA
>CAVWKL010000201.1:0-3835 GCA_963755075.1 uncultured Alphaproteobacteria bacterium | reverse complement strand
CCGCCCCTGACCATTGCGCCATATGCGCAGCAGGAAGAGCGGATAGCGCCCGCCATGACGTATCCACCGCCCCATAAAGATGTGCTTGCGCTTGATGTTGACGCCAGCCACGTCCGGCCCGAGCGTCGGCAGCTTGGTCGCGATTTCGGCGGCGAGATCGGGTTCAATGATCTCGTCTGCGTCGAGCCGCATAATCCAGGGCGACGAAATATCGCCGTGTTCGAGCGCCCACTGAAATTGCCGCGCCTGATTGACGAACCTGTTGAGAAGTACGTGCGCGCCATGCGCCCGCGCGATTTCAGTAGTTCGGTCCGTCGAAAAGGAATCGACGACAAGGATCTCAGAGGCGATCGGCGCGATTGACTCCAGGCACCGCGTGATGTGGCGCTCTTCGTTATAGGTCAGAACAACAACCGCGATCGTCATCGCCGCACTTTGAAGCGCAGATAGTCGTACGAGCGAGGGAACCGGCGTCGAAAGCTGTTGAAGCCACGCTTAACTCGCCAGAAGAAAAGCGTCGAGAGCGGATTCAGCTTCGATTCCTCCCGGCAGATCCGCCAATGCTCGTGATCGATGAGAACGCGGTGATCGTCGCTCTGCGAAACCCCACCGCGCTCGAACTGGCAGACAGGTCCCGGAAACTTCAGCGCAACGCAGCCAGGCGCTGCCAGAATCCGCGCCGTCATCGCCCAGTCGCAGGAAAACCGATAGGACAGATCGTAGCCGCCGCGCACCAAATCTGTTCGGTAAAATATCGCCTGGTGGTGTGTGAACATCGAGTAGAAATTCTTGTTGGGGTTTCTCGCCGCCTTGAACCACCGTTCCTCGCCGGAATATTCGATCGCATCACCGTATACGATGTGAGGCGACCGATCGCCGAGCACGGCGTCGACGCGGGCTAGGACGTCGTCCTCCGCGAAACGATCTCCTGCATTCATGAAGATGCAATATTGGCCTCTGGCCAAGCGAATTCCCTTGTTCATCGCATCGTAAATACCTCGATCGGGCTCCGACACGAATGAGAAATTCGGTTTCTTAAGACCGCCTAGAAACTCAGGGCTTCCGTCCGAGGAACCACCGTCGACGACAATCCATTCGAACAGGCCGCTTTGGCGCCAGTCGATGGAATCCATCGTCGCTCTTAGGCCTGCGATGTTATTGAAGCCGACTGTAATGATGGAAAAACGCACGTGGGTCTATCGCTCGTCCCGTCTTGGTTTTGCAAGGCGCTTTCTGGCGCGCAGCGACTTCGCGGGATTGCCAACATATACCGTCCAGGGCTCTAAATCGCGGAAGGCGACCGCCCGGGCCCCCAGTACTGCGCCCTCGCCGACCGTTACGCCCGGCCCCACGAAAGCCTCCGCCGCCACCCAGCTGTACCTGCCGATCACGATTTCCCGTGTGATCAGCGAAAACTCGACGTCGTCGATGTCGTGCGTGCCGGCGCACAGGTAGGCACCCTGGGAAACGACCGCACCCTCCTCCACCGTGATCGGCGCCATGTTGTAGCAATTGACGTGATCAGCGAGGATGGTGCGGCGGCACATCACGAGATTGGGGGGATACCGAGATCCTCGCCGATCCCTTGACGTCGCTGCGCTCTGCCATTTTCGCCCCGAAAATCGAGAGCAGTAGCCTCCGCCACCAATTGAATTGAGGCGGCGTCCAGGAAGCGAACAGAAACCATGTCGCCGACCATGCCAACCTCAAAAGGCGATGGCGCAAAGGGTAATTTGCGCCTCCCTCGCGAGGCGAATTATACTTGGCACACAAATTCGGACCCTAGGGTTGTGCGATCGATAGGCCGTCGATCGGCTTCGTAGCTTCAAAAACATTCAATTCGTAAGGCTTCAGATCGACTGCAATCTCACCGTCGCGTCGGGCGACGAGTTCACCGGTCGTTACGCGCCGGACATCCCCCGCGCCCGCGAGATTGATGCGGACCGACTGCGGTTTTGGCGACAGGCTGACGATATAGAATAACTTGCCACTGCGGCGGAGAACCAAGGTCTTCCCGACATTTGGCACGCGCTCGAAAGGTCGCCTGGGCAACGCACGAAATTCGGCCATGAACTCTGCCAAGCCCTCGCCAGAGAACACGTAACCGTTGCCGCCATCGCCGAGCATGTATACGTCAAAATCCCCAACCAGCTCTGCATAACGTGACAGCCGCAATCGCCCCGGCGGCTCACTGGATGCGCTGACCCAAGGATCTTTGCGATCATTCGCCCAACCAAGCTGCGCGCTCTTCGCCACTGCGTCTGTGATTTCGATATAGTGCATCGGAAAGAGCGTTGAGGCGCGTCCCTTCTCACCTTCGAATAGGCTAACGCCGTTCGCTCCAAGATACTCCTCTCGGGTTCGGCGCTGCCATTCAATCGAGTCTTCCTTCGCGCCGTGTTGAAAGCGTCCGTCAATCAAAACCAAGCCCTCGACCGATTTCAGCATGTCCAGATCGATCCCCGCTTCGCGGAGGTCTTCACTGTTCGGTTGTTCGCCGCCGGCAAGGGCAAAAAACAATACTTGTACGGTCAAATCGCTTCGTGCCTGTCGGACCCGCTGCACAATACCGCGGAAAATGTCGCGAATCCGTTCGCACCGCCAGTTGATCCACGCTTCGCGAAAGTTGGCCAAAATGACATCATGACGATTGCGTGCGGCCGCAGGCTCTTTACCTGTCAACATTTCCTTAGGCATAGTGCGTCCAGTATCCTGAAAGAAACGCGTTACCGTGTCAACGTCATATCCCCAGTCGAGCGAGACAAGATTGTTCAGCGCCGGATTCTGCCAATTCGAAACACGTAGTTGAACTCCCGCGAAAGACAAATAATCTTTGTATTGATCAGCGAGTTCTCCGATCATATTGCGATACCACTCTACGACGTCGACGGTGAGAGCGTTGTAGTACGGTGGACGATACGTTGATCCATTTGGTGCGTCGTAATGGGTCGCCCCTGCCCCCGAGACCAAGAGATTACGTTCAAACTCTTCATCCGTCCTTGTTGTCCACAACAACTCATCTGCTCGAGGATGGAGTTCGGGGAATACTTTTAGCCCATAGCGCTGAGCCCCGAGCACGAAGCCGCCCGTCAAGTCGGTGGCCCTCTCGGCAAACGTCATATTGTATCGCGATGGGTATAATTCAAACGTGTAGATGGCAACCGTGGGGGAAACGATCGTCGCGCCCATACTTTTAGCTAGTCGCATATACCGATCTATTGGTGTGTAAACGGAGTCGCGCTCATTTCCTTTGCCGACGAGTGCACGAAAACTGGCACCTTCCTCAGACCATACTTCAACGTCCCGACCCGCGGATGGCGGATTGCGGGACGGCTCATCCTCTGCCTCGATCGCGAAAAACCTAATCCTCGAGAGCGCCGCTCGCTGGCGGTCATGAACATTGTAGATAATTACCCGAGCGTCCGAGGAAGCCGGCCAGATGATGGCGCTTCGACGAACCATCTGCCCGCTAGTCGGCCACACGCCGCCGGTTTCGACGCCGATGCTAATCGGGTAGCTTGTATCCTTCGAATCTCGGAAGGCTGCCACGAATACTCGGGTGTCATTATCCGGATATTCGACCTCGAAGAGATAGCTTCGACCCGGCTCTAGCCCCGTGACACGATAGGCGAACCAACTTGGCTCGATTTTGCTCTCGGAACGGACGTAACGAGTAATGCCTATTTCGGACGATTCGCGGTAGGTCCCCCCGGGACCTTGCGCAACGGTAGTCTCTCCCGAGGCAAAGTCCGGAGCCCGCCCCACCGTGTCAATTTCACTGATAAGTTCGCCCTGTCGAAACACGGAATGGATGGGATTCACGTCGAACACAGAA
>CAVWKL010000200.1:0-14615 GCA_963755075.1 uncultured Alphaproteobacteria bacterium | reverse complement strand
TGCGGGTTGCGGAAGTTCTACGTCCGCTTGCCGCAGACAGCAAACCATAGGCTTGGAGAGACGACAGGCCAAAGGAAACGCGGCGCGACGGGATCGAAGCCGAGAATGACTTCACACGAAAGTCCACAGGCTTCCGCCAACCCGGCCAGCTCTGTGCGAGACCAGGCGTTGCGTGAACTGGCGAGGTAGGGAAACGCCTTCGATCCGAACTTGGAAGCGAGCGCTCGCAACGACCGCTGAACACGGCGCAAGCCCGAACGCCGGTTCGGCGCCGAAAGGACCAATGTCCCACCCGGACGCAGTAAACTTGCGATGGCGCCGAGGCTTGCCGCCGGGTCGTCGAGATATTCCATCACGCTCAGAAACAGGGCTCCGTCGAATAGGCCGGTTTCGCGAGACAAGGCCTCGACGGTCGTCACCTCGTAACGGGGCGTCGGGCCAGCGCTCGGAAAGGCGCGCGCGGCGGCGATCATTGCGGCCGAGCCATCGACGCCGAGAACGTTGGCGCCGGCGCTCGCGAGAACGCGGCTGAAAAAACCGCTGCCGCAGCCCACGTCGATCCAGTCGCCGGCAATCCTCGCCTTCGGGAGGACCTCTGACGCGAAGAAATCCGCGCGCCGTCTAAAGCCGCCGTATGCGTAGCGCTCGGTCCAGCCTTCGGCGAGGGTGTCATGATAGCGGATTGCCCGCGAATCCGCGTTGGGCGCAGCCGCCGCGCCGGGGGCTGTGGTCACTTCGTTTCCCACCTCAGCGCGCGCCGAAACCCGTGCAGATCGTGCGGATCGTCTTCAGCACGATCACGATGTCGAGCCATATCGAGAAATTCTTGATGTAATAGAAATCGTAGTGAAGCTTGCTCAGGACATGTTCCAGATCGGTGACATGACCCTGGTTGACCTGCGCCCAGCCGGTGATGCCCGGCTGTACGATATGGCGATATTGATAGAACGGCAGTTGCTCCTGATACCAGGCGGCGAGCGGCACGGCCTCGGGGCGAGGGCCGATCCAACTCATTTCGCCTTTCAGGATGTTGATGATTTGCGGCAGTTCGTCGATCCGCGTCTTGCGAAGAAACGCGCCCAACCTGGTGACGCGCGGATCGCCATCCCGGGTGATCGCGTCCTGTATCGAGCCAGGGGTCGCGCAGCTAACCGCCATGGTGCGGAATTTGAAGATCGTGAAAGTTCTGCCGCCCTGGCACACTCTCGCCTGACGGAATAGGGCTGGCCCTTTCGTGTCCAGGCGGATCAGCGCCGCGATCGCCACAAGCAGCGGCCCCAACACGACGATCGCCACAGCCGCCGTCACGAAATCGACGATCCGCTTGAACTTGCGATAGCCGTCATGGCGGTTGTGCGAGCCCAGCATGTTCTCCGAGAGGTGGTCAATCTCCAACCGTCCGGTAATCGCCTCGCGAATGTGCTTGTAATGATAGACGGGAATTCCCGCGAGCGCGCAGGACGTCAGGAATTGCTGCCATTGAGATGGAATCTCGGCGCGCAGATCCGCGACAACGCCGTTGCACGGCCCGGGCAGCCTCTCGGCCGAATCCGCCACATGCCACGTGGCGCCCGGCAGCCCCAGCATCGAGTGGCCTGCGCCGAAAGGCACGAGCACGAAACGGCGCCTGCGCACCCGCTGAGCCAGGATGAGAACGAGGGTGAACCACGCGATCGCCAGCAGATAACCGGCGACGAACGGAAAGCGGGAATATTCCAGCCCCCCGAGGGAGTCCAGCGCCATTACAGCCGCAAATGACGCCGTAAAGATCGGGATAACCGACCCGACTTCGCGTATCGTGGGGAAATTGGAGATCTTACGAAGCGCGTAATAGCCGACGACGATCGCCGCGAACAGCCCGAAACCTGTATTGATGGCGCTGGCGGGCGAGCCTTCCCACGGCATGCCCATCGTGACCAGAAACGGCAAGAGCCCCGCTATCAGCAATGCGCCGGGCAATTGGAACCGAATTCGGGAGACCAGCGCGGGGCGCGCGCCCTCGAGCGATCCAGGGCCATGCACGTGCTCGCGTGGCGCTGTTACGGCGAGGTAGGCGTCATTTGACGCTCTGACGACACTCAGGTCTGGTTGGGCCAGAAACGCCACTGGTTCCAGTCTCTTACCGTTACGCGACGCCTGCACTTAGCACTATGGGCAGCGCCAGAAAACATCTATTCTCGCATGACGTAACTTTTTTTGCGTCGCGCCGCCCGCCGCCGTGATTCGTCAAAGCCGGATGTCCGATTCCGCCCTCGGCAGGATGTATTTCAAGTCGTAGACGACATGCAGCGGCTTGCCGAAGGCGTGGATTCCCTTAGCGCCCATCGCTTTGAATTCGTCGTGGGCGACGGCGAGGATTACGGCGTCGTAAGTTCCCGGTTCGGGCGCGGCGACCAGTTCGATGTCGTATTCGCGCTTCGCCTCCGCCGGAATGACCCAGGGGTCTGCGACATGGACCGTCACGCTGAAGTCCGCCAGTTCCCGAACGAAATCCACGATCCGAGTGTTGCGGAGATCGGGGCAGTTCTCCTTGAAGGCGAGGCCCAGCACGAGCACTCTCGCGCCCATCACATGAATCCGGCGCTTCACCATCGCCTTGATCAACTGGCTCGCGACATGGGGGCCCATACTGTCGTTCAGGCGACGTCCGGCCAGAATGATCTCTGGATAGTAGCCGGCGGCCTGCGCTTTGTGACTTAGGTAGTAGGGATCCACGCCCGTGCAGTGTCCCCCCACGAGGCCAGGCCGGAACGGCAGGAAGTTCCACTTGGTGCCCGCGGCGATCAAGACCGCCTCGGTATCTATGCCCAGGTGATTGAATATCATGGCGAATTCGTTGACGATGGCGATATTGAGATCGCGCTGGGTGTTTTCGATCACCTTGGCCGCCTCTGCGACCTTTATGCTCGGCGCCTTATGCGTGCCGGCCGTCACAATCTGACGATAGAGTTCGTCGACAAGGTCGGCGATCTCCGGCGTGGAGCCGGACGTGATCTTCTTGATCGTCGCGACCCGACGCAATTTGTCGCCGGGATTGATTCGCTCGGGGCTGTACCCGACAAAAAAGTCCGTGTTGAACTTCAGGCCGGAAACCTCTTCAAGAACCGGGACGCAATCTTCTTCGGTCGCGCCGGGATAGACGGTCGACTCGTAGATGACGATGTCGCCGCGCTTCAGAACCTTCCCGATAGTCGTCGACGCGCTCAGCAAGCCGCCAAGGTCCGGTTGCTTGTGCTCATCCACCGGCGTAGGCACGGTGACGATATAAACGTTACAGTCGACGAGATCAGCGATACTGGTCGAGTATTTCAGCACGCCGGCGGCGCCAAGCTCCTCCTCGTCGAGTTCGCGGGTGAAGTCCCGCCCTTCCCTGAGCGACGCGATTCTACCTTCATTGATATCGAAGCCCACGACCGGACGGTGCTTTGAAAACTCGACCGCCAATGGCAAGCCGACATATCCCAGACCGATTATCGCCAACTTCAGTTCGGAAATCGATTTCATGACGCCCAGACGCGAAAAAAGGTAACGACCTCGATGCTCCCCCCCCCCGAGGGGTCTCATCCCGCGCGATTTGGAGGGTCGCTGGTTCGTGGTCTCTGCGAACGATCCACGGAAGGCGCTCGCTTGCGGCCAATCGCGTAAGAGCGCGGTACCGGAGTGTCAACACCGCTTTTCAAAAACCAACATCTTCCGGCGTCATGAGGGATTGGCGCCGGGCCGAATTATCTGGCAGGGGGACGTAGTCGCTCGGCGGGACGTTTTCGGGTAGGAATCAGGGCTGCATCCGTGAAATCTGGTTCGAGCAACTCCCTGCTGATTGCAGCACAATATCTGAGCGAAGGCAGCGGCGGGATCGCCGAAGTGGCCAGAATGACCACCAAGTCGCTCGCGGCGCGGTTTCCCACCGAGGCGCTCGCCTGTCAGGACCGCGAGGACTTTCGGCTCGACACGGTGCATGTGCGCGCCTTTAAGAACAGCCGTTTGCGCTTCGTGGCCGAGTTCGCGCTCGCAACGATCCGAGCGACCCATATCATCCATGATTTCGTCGGCACGGCGCGGGCGCAACGCTTCGCGCTCGCAGGCCGAAGGCGCAACGCATTGTGGGCCCACGGGATCGAGGTTTGGGGCGACGTGAGGCGCGAACATGCGGAGGCGCTTCGCCGGTCCGATCTCGTGCTGGTCAACAGCGCATATACGCTGGGGCGGGCTCAGCGCGCGCTGGCCCGGGCGCGCGACGTCCGGCTATGTCATCTGGGCACGACGAGCGACGACGCGCCTCACTTCGTGGGCGTCGCCGACGGACCGCCGACGGTCCTGTTGCTGGGGCGCATAGACCCGAAATTTCCGAAAGGCCATGACCTATTGGTTTCGATCTGGCCGCGTGTCGTTTCGGCGGTGGCGGATGCGCGGCTGGTTTTCGTTGGCGGAGGCCCAGCGCTTGCCGCTGCCCGCGATCTTGTCGCGCAATCGCCGGTCGCCTCGTCCATAGACGCCGTCGGCTTCGCGCCTGCTGCTCGCATCGACGCGATTTGGCGGCGCGCGACGGTCATGGCGATGCCAAGCGTCGAGGAAGGTTTCGGGCTTGTATTCATCGAGGCCATGCGGCGCGGCGTTCCTGTCGTCGCATCCCGCGCCGATGCGGGACAGGAAATCAATCTCGATGGCGTCACGGGTTTCAATATCGATCGAGCAAGACCGGATCAGTTGTCGGATACGATCGTCGAACTCTTGCGGGACCGAGACGCCTGTGCACGGTTGGGAGCGGCCGGACATGCCCTTTGGCGCGACGAATATCGATTCTCCGCGTTCGATCGTCGGCTGCGAACAACGATGAGCCAGTTCTTGGAGAATTAGGGGACAAGCGTCGCGCCTCAGTTGAGACCCGGTTGCGGCCGCGCAATGAACGCGCCAATTCGCGACCGCAAATCGAAAATCTGGAAGCGCGAACCGCTCGTTTTCCACATCGGGGAGCCCGCGCGCGAGCCGCGTGTGAACAGGCGCACGATCTTGACCCTACCATTTGTCGCAAATCCAATGGGTCGCGATGCCGATCGGGGTTGCGAGCCCGCGCCGAATAACATCAGCATGGCGCGCGCCCCAATCGGCTTACAAATATGCGGCTGAACTCACGATTCGACGCCGCATTCGCTGTTGTCGCCCAGCCGCTGGTTCTTGGCCTCAATGTGCAGCGCGTCGAACGCCGGGATCGCGCCTAGCCACGCTGCGGCGCTCGGGGATATGCGTTATCGCGCGTCGAAGCGGGTCGGCGCTTCGCCGCGCGTTCGTCGGCCTCCAGGACAGAGGCGCGTGGACGAGGGCGTGCCCCACAACCCCATGAGATTGCGTAATAGTTCCCCTAATTGGCTTCGTTCTGCCAAAACTCCACACTGCGCGTCGGATTGTTGCCAACGAGTGAAACAATCATTAATACATATGCAATATGTACTATAAAGGCGCGATTCGCCCGGTGAAATGAATCCTGCTGCTCTCGTTAGGCGCCACCGGAAGCGCTTCGCGACCCGAACGGTCCAGTCAACGCAGGTCGGCTATCCGGAGTCGACATCATTGTGGCGCGCTCTTTCGAGCCTCAGTGCGTCAAGCGCGCGTATTGCGAATTTGCGGCGCGAGAGCGCGCGCCGCTCATAGCGGTCGATTGTTTCCAGCTGCCGAGCCAACTTGGCAAGAACAGCAGCGAACGCGCCCTCGTCGGTCAAACGTTCGCCGTCGGCCGAGGCCAGGATTATCTCTAGTGCCTCGTCTGTCACCGCTCCCTTTAGCCGCATCATATAGCGAGCTACGCTGGCGTCGCGCGTCCACTGCGCCTTGCTCGCGGGCTCGGATTTGAGACGCTCGTAGGTCCGTTCGATCAGGCGGCGCCGATGAGCCCGCACGCGCTCCACGTCGATTTGGGCCTCGGCTATCGTTGCCGCGCGTCCATGCCATTCTGCGTCGGCCTCTTCGCCGGCGATGCGCCTTGCAAGAGCCTCTATGTCCGGCGCCCAGGCAACATCGGCGCGCACCGCAATTGCGAGCCCGTGGCGCAGGGCGTTTCGACTTGCACGCGCCTTGCCCGCTTGCGTCTTGGGCCCCGCGCTCGCCCTCGCGTTGGCTCGGTTCGCCAGGATCTTGCGCTCGGTCGCCATTACTCGCCAGAGGTACTGGCCGTGGGGGCGATCTCCCGGAACTCAGCGTCCACTGCCTCGTCAGTCGCTGAGCGCAAGGCGGCAGCCAAGGCTTGCCGATGTCGCTCAATCTCTCGAAGCACGTTGTGGCGGCGCGCCTCGGCGCTCGCAATCAGGTAGTCGATGCGCTCAATCGATTTTAGGTTATTGGCCAAGGTTTCCGCCATCACTGCGTCGACCGTCAGACCGGCAGCGTCAAGAAGCCCGTCGACCTCGTCTCGGGCCTTAGCCTCTCCCAGCGCCCAATGCTTTGAGAGAGTGACCTGCCACTGAACGTTCATCCAGCGGCGATTAGAGCCTCGGCGGGTTTGCTCCGCTACCCATCTTTGGACCACCGGAAGCTATAGTTTCCCGGCTTTGGTCACGCCGGCGGGCTGGATGCGCCGGCCAGATTCATGAGGGAGGCCGGGGGCTTATTGCCGATAGCCCCGTGCGGTCTGTCCTCGTTGTAGTACTTGCGCCAATCCTCCAATTTTTCGCGGGCGTCGGCAAGCGTCAGGAACCAGTGCGCGTTCAGACATTCCGCCCGCAGGCGCCCGTTGAACGCTTCGATGAAGGCGTTGTCGGTCGGTTTGTGTTTCGGCGTGCAATTTTGACCCCCTGAGCGGGGGGATCGGCGTCCAAAATTGACCCCCCGGTTCCCACTCTGTTCGGCTGCCCGCGTTGGTCTGACGCGGGCGGTGGGGGATGCTGGTTGTGGAGACGATTGGCCGAATACGGCGCGAGCATTTGGCCAAGGGCAAATCGATTAGAGAGATTGCGCGCGATCGCCCCTCAGCGCAAGTCGGGCCTGCTCGACTTGCGCCGACGCCCCACACCGCAAGAAACGCCGCCTACCCCACCGCCTCGCCCGGCGCCTTGACGGCCTCGCCCGCGCCGACGGCCGCGATATGCCGCTGCGGCGCAATCGGCGCCCAGCGAATGGCGAAGGCTTTGAAATCCTCGAGCCCGTCCGGCTTGGATAAGCGCTCGGCCAAACTCCGGCGGCGGCGCGCGCGGGCGGGGTCTTCGCACCCGGCGTCGGCGGCTTCAGCGATCGCCCCGGCGAGCGCCTCCGCGTCTGCGGGCGGCACGACGATCGCAGCGCCGGCAACGAACTCGGCAAGCTCCGTCCCCGGCGCGGCGGTGACGATAATGCGGCGTCCGCTGGCGAGCATGCCGCCGAGCTTGGAGGGCAGCACGAGGTCGGCGGCGTCGGCCGCTTGAGGCAGGACGTGGACGTCGGCGAGCCCCAAGAAATCCGAAAGGCGCTCGTACGGCTGAAAGGGCAGAAACCGGACATTGGGCAATTGGGCGGCGCGCGCGGCGAGTTCGGTCTTGGCGGGCCCCTCGCCGGCGATCAGGAACTTAATGTCGGCGCGCGCGGCGAGAAGGTGCGCAGCGTCGATCAGTTCGCAAAGGCCCTGCTTGGCGCCGATGTTGCCGGAATAGAGCACGACGCGATCGCTCTCGCCGATGCCGAGCTCTTTGCGATATGGGCTCGCGCCTTCGAGAGGCTTGATGTGGTCGAGATCGACCCAGTTGCGCACGACCGCGATGCGATCCGAGGGCACGCCTTTGGCCGCAAGACGCTCCGCCATGTGTCCGGAAATGGTGATCAGTCGGTCGAAGCGACGCAACATCCATTTTTCAAAGCCATGCGCGAGCGCCTCGAGCCAAGCGATATGGCTGATGTGGCCCACGGCGAAGCAGGCGTCGACCTCGAGATCCTGGACATGCAGCACGGTCTTGGCGCCGACGAGTCGCGCCGCGATGACGGCCACGGGCGCCCCGATCAAGGTCGGCTCGATGCACAGCACCGTATCGGGGCGATGGCGAATGACCTGCCACAGCGCCAGCGGCGCCGACGTCAGCGCAAACGACAAAGGCGCGATAAGGCGCCAAATCCCGCCCATGCGCTCGCGCAAGATGAGCGGGCAACGGACGATCCTCGCGCCGCCGTGCGTCTCCGAATAGTATCGACCGTTGCGATAGGGCGACATGACCTTCCAGCCGGGATAATGGGGCGCCGTCGTCAAGACAGAGACCTCGTGCCCCATGGCGACGAAATAGTCGCCGATCTCGCCGGTATAGTGACCGACTCCGGCGACTTCCGGCGAATAATTCATCGCGTAAATGAAAATTTTCGCCATCGAAACCCCCAGGTTCGCGAATCATAATTGACATTTTTCGCCAAAATGTTTGGCGCTATGTTGCGCCTTCTGGCACGGAACGCTTAGATGAATTCGCTTTTGTCAAATTCGCCAAATACCATTCGTAGGTCGACCGGACGCCCGCCTCCAACCCGATTCTCGGCCGCCATCCGAGCGCCGCGAGGCGCGCGCCGCTCATCAGTTTTCGCGGCGTGCCATCCGGCTTCGACGGGTCGGTGGTCATGCGCCCGGCAAACCCGACCACCTTCGCCACGAGTTCGGCGAGTTCGCGGATGGTGAGATCCTCGCCGGAGCCGACGTTGACGTGCTCGCATCGCCGAATAGGCCTTCAGGAGAAGGACGAGGGCGTCGGCGCAATCGTCGACATGCAGAAACTCGCGGCGGGGCGTTCCGCTCCCCCAGATCGTCATCTCGGCAATGCCCTCGTTCGCCGCGCCTCGTGAGCCTTGCGGATGAGCGCGGGCAGCACATGGCCGCTGTCGAGGTCGAAGTTGTCGCCCGGACCATAGAGATTGGTCGGCATCGCCGAGATGTAATCGCGCCCGTATTGCTTGCGATAGGCTTGGGCGAGCTTGATGCCGGCGATCTTGGCCACCGCATAGGCATTCGTTGGTCGGCTCCAACGGCCCGGTGAGCAACGCGTCCTCGGTGATCGGCTGGGGCGCGAGCTTGGGATAGATGCAGGACGAGCCGAGGAAAAGCAGGCGGTTCACGTCGGCGCGATGGGCCGCCTCGATCACGTTCGCCTCGATCATCAGGTTGTGGTAGAGGAATTCGGCCGGGCGCGTGCTGTTGGCGAGAATGCCGCCGACCTTGGCCGCGGCCAGGACGATCGCGTCGGGCCGGACCCTCTGCGAGCCACGCCTCGACCTCCGTCTGACGGATCAAATCGACGTCTTGACGATCGACCGTGATCACCTCGCAGTCTTCGGACGCGAGGCGGCGCGCGAGGGCCGAGCCGACCATGCCTTTGTGCCCGGCGACCCAGATCCTTCTTCCATTCAGCGGATAGACGACGTCAGACATGAGCGAAGCCTTTGGCGATGTCGGCCTGCGGCACGGCTCTCGCCATGATCTTCGAGATCCTCGCGGAGCATTTCGGCGATGAGATCGTCGAGCTTCGTCTCGTGGCGCCAGCCGAGCTTCTCCCACGCCTTGGTCGGATCGCCGATCAGGAGATCGACCTCGGTCGGGCGAAAATAGCGCGGGTCGACCTCGACCAGCACGCGGCCATTCGAGGCGTCGATCCCCCGTTCGTCGACGCCCTCGCCTCGCCAATCGAGATCGACGCCGATCCGGTGAAAGGCCTTCTCGACGAAGGTGCGCACGCTGTGCGTCTCGCCGGTCGCCAAGACGTAATCGTCGGGTTCGCTCTGTTGCATCATCATCCACATGCCGCGAACATAGTCGCGCGCATGGCCCCAGTCGCGCTTGGCGTCGAGGTTGCCGAGATAGAGCCGCTCCTGGAGGCCGAGATGGATCGCCGCCACCGCGCGGGTGATCTTGCGGGTGACGAAGGTCTCGCCGCGGATGGGGCTCTCATGGTTGAACAGGATGCCGTTCGACGCATGGACGCCATAGGCCTCGCGATAGTTGACCGTGATCCAATAGGCGTAGAGCTTGGCCGCCGCATAAGGGGAGCGCGGATAGAAGGGCGTGGTCTCGCTTTGCGGAACGGCTTGAACCTTGCCGTAGAGCTCCGAGGTCGAGGCTTGATAGAAGCGGGTCTTTCCCGCCAGATTCAGCAGGCGGATCGCCTCGAGCAGGCGCAGCGTTCCCAAGGCGTCGGCGTTCGCGGTGTACTCGGCCGTCTCGAAACTGACCTGAACGTGCGACTGCGCCGCGAGATTGTAGATCTCGTCCGGCTGGGTCTCCTGAATGATGCGGATGAGATTGGCGGCGTCGATCATGTCGCCGTAGTGGAGGACAAAACGCGGTTCTGAAGCGTGCGGGTCTTCGTAGAGATGTTCGATCCGGCCGGTGTTGAAGCTCGAGGATCGACGCTTGACGCCGTGGACGGCATAGCCCTTCGCGAGCAGGAGCTCGGAAAGATAGGCGCCGTCCTGGCCCGTCACGCCGGTGATCAACGCCACTTTCTCTTTGCTCACGTCAATCCTCGTCGAGTGGCGAATGGCGCGCGACCATGTTTGCGCGCGCGTCCGCGGCCTGGATTCGATCGAACCTGAGGCGGTCGAAGCGCCTCTTTCGCGGCGCCTGTTGATCGGCGCTTCGCGCCCGCCCGCGGCGGCAGCGCCGGGTCTGATGCGCCCGGGACTCATGATGCCGCGGCCGATCCGGCGCGGCTCTTTGCAATCCCGCGGCTACCGCGCCTTTCGGGCCTCTGACTGGGTCGATTGGCCGGTCGTATCCGCGACGGGCGCGGCCCCTTGGCACGCTACCGCCATTCGGGTGAATCGGCCTTGAGCGGACCGTCCCGAATCGAAAACTCCGATCCCTCCGTCGATGACAGCAACTATCGTGCCGCGGCCACCATATCCCGCGCGGCGGTCACCTTGACGGGACCGCCGAGCAAGGCGAGGAGAATTTGAACGCGACCGGCGCCGTCCAGGCGCTGCAACACGCCGAGTGTACCGGCGAACGGGCCCGCCACAAGCTTGACCCGGTCGCCGACCGCCAGTTCGTCGGCCTTGTAGATCAGCGCGCCGCGGCGGTCGCTCGATTGAACCAAGGTCTCCACGACCCCCGGCGCGACCGCCAGCGGGCGTTCGCCGTCGGCGATCAGGCGCTGGACGCCGAGCGTGCCGTTGACGCTTCGCCAGCGCTGGCGATCGAGGTCGAGAATGACGAAGATGTAGCGGGGGAACACCGGCGCGAGCACGGTCCTGAACTGGCGAGCGTGTCGCCGCGTCTCGAGTTGGACCGGCAGGAAGCTGCGATAGCGCTGATTGTCGAGATTGGCGGCGGCCATGCGCTCCTTGCGCGGCGCCGTCATCGCGACGTACCATCTTTCGCCCGGTTCGAGATCGAAGCGCGCGGGGTCCATCGACCCCGCCGCAAGCCTCGCATCGTCTTGATCGGCCATCGGACAATCGGCGGTCATGGCGCGTCACGCTGGTAGTCGATGCCGAGGCGGTCGATTTCCGCCAGAATCGCCTTCTTGCGCGACTCCGGCTCGGCGTCGATCAGCGGGCGCACGCGCTGACGCACCGGCGACGACAGCGCGACAAAGGCGGCGGCGACTCGACCCGTCGATTCAAACGCCACGAATCGTCGGAGATCGTCGACATACTCCGTCTCGAAGCCGGTCACGCCAGCCAGCGTAAGGTTCGTCGCAAAGGGCAACCGGGCCTCGATGATCCAGGCTTCGCTGGGCGCCGTCCAATAGGACAAGCGCAAGTCGTCGATGACCGACGCCACGGGTCCCTTGCCCCTGTTTTCGACGATTGCGTAACGGAGCCATGCATTGCCATCGAGCGGATTGCACTCAAGCCGATGTTCGGCGGCGCGGATGGCGTTCTTCTCGGCGGCGTCGGCCATGGGCACATCGAATTTCGTGGTCGCCGCGTCGAGCGCCGCCAAATTGACCGTCAGGCTCGCCCGGGTGAAAGAATCGCCGCAATCGACCGAGGCCTGGTCCAGACCCTTGTCGGCGACAAAGTGCGCGAGATAGTCGGCGTCCGGCTGCGCTTGCCTTTCGATCGAGGCGGCCAAATCGAAGAGATCGGCGTGTACGGCGAACAGAACCAGCGCGCGCACCGATAGGCTTGCCACGACGACCCCGATCAAGAAGAGGATCGGTGACGCAATCAAGGCCGCCGCCGTGGTCGTTCGCCGAGGGGTCGCCAAGCTTCGCCCTCCTACGCTTTGTCTTTGTGATAATATTTGCTATAGCGGCTGTAGTAATAATCCTTCGAGCCATAGCCCTCGTAGAGATTCACCTTTTGCAAATTGACCTTGTTGAAGATAACGCCAATGCATTTCTCGTACAGCGCGTTGTCCGACGTGAGGATGTTCTGCACCATGATGCGGGGCGTGCGCCCCCATTCGACTACAAACAGGAAGGCGTCGAACAGCGATCCGGCGGCGCGAACGTCGACCACCGGTCCCAGCGGCGGTACGTCGATGATGACGTAGTCAAAGGCTCTGCCGAGTTCCGCGACGACGGAGTGCATGGCCGGCGAAGAAAGGAGTTCGCTCGAGTGTTGCACACGCTTCTTGATCACCGCGGGGAGAACGAAGAGACCGGAATCGGGCTCCGCCAGCAGGAGATCGCGCACCGAACGGTCGCCGCGAATCGCCTCGAGAACCCCCGCCTCGGCCTGGCGCGCGACGCCCCGGGTCAAGCCCGGATTTCGCAAATCCCCGTCAATCAGCACGGTGCGAGCGCCAAGATGCGCCAAACAGCGAAGCGAAGTTCTTGGCGACCGTCGACTTGCCCTCGTTCGGCAGCACGGAAATGACGCCGACGACTTTCGGCTTACGGTCGCCAAGCGCCAGGTCCACCGCGACCTTGGCCGAGCGCAAGGTCTCGGAGAAGCTGGAGAGAGGATGGTCGATCGAATAGCGCTGCAGCGAATTCGTCACATGGATCTGCTCGCGGATCCTGGTTCTCGCCTTTGGCGGCCTTAGCGGTCACCGGCGCATCGACGTCTTGCAACAGCCCCAGGAATTCGAGGCCGAGTTCGTCACGAACCTGCGCCGCGGTGCGGAACACGCGGTCGCGATGTTCGCGCAGCGCGCCGAGACCGGCGCCGACCATCACGCCCATGACCAGCGACAGCGCGAGAATGAGGCCGCGCTTGGGATAACTCGCGTATGCCGGCGGCGTCGCCGCGGTGATGACGCGCGCCTCGCTGACCGGGAACGATTGCTGTTGAATCGCTTCCTGATAGCGCTGCATGAACGTTTGATAGAGATTCTGCGATAGGTTTCGGATTCGCGTTCCAACTCGCGCAATTGCACCAGCGTCTGGTTCGTTCCGGCGCTCGCGCCGACCAGTCCCGACATCGCCAGATTCAGCGATTGCTCCTTTTGCCGCGCGACTTCGGCGTCGCTGCGGTAGCTTTCGGCGATGCGCTGCAGCTCCTCGTAGATCAGCCGCTGGTATTCCTCCATCTCACGCCGCAGGTTGATGACCTGGAGATGTCCGCTGCCGAGCTTGCTCTCCAGCTGCGCCTCCATCTTCGATGCGGCCAGATACTTTTCGCGCAGATCGGTAATGACCGGATTGGCGAGCGAATCGGGGACGGATGGGTCGGCGCGACCGGACTTCAACAACTCCTGGATTTGCGCATAGCGCGCTTCCGCCTTCGCCGTGTCGGCGCGCGCCATCACGAGCTGCTCGTTGAGCTCGCTCAGTTGCTGATCGGACATCAGCCCGGGCTTGTCACCGCCGGTGACGACGATGCCCTTGTCGGCTTTGAATTTCTGGATGGCGAAGTCGGCGTCAAGCGACTGTTGCTTCAAATCCGCAATGCGCGTCTGCAGCCAGCCGGCGGCGCGCCGGGTTGCGTCGAACTTGGCGTCGAGTTGATCGGTGAGATAGGCGTCGGCGAAGGCGTTGGCGATCGCCGCCGCTTTGCCGCGATCGGGCGAGGTGTAGTCGACCGCCAGCACGTAGGTGCGCGCGACGCGGCGCACATCGAGATTGCCCTTGAGCTGGCTGATCGCTGCCCGCTTGAGGTCGGCGTCCTCCTCCGCGTCCGATTTCTCTCGCGTTATGAACCAGCCGCTGAAATCGAACGCGGCGCGCAGAAACCCGAACGCCTGGCCGATCAGTGTCCCGCGTGAGCCCATGAATTCGGGATCGTGAGTGAGATTCATCGTCGAGATCACCGAGAGGGCGATCTTCTCGGATTTCATCACCTCGACCTGACTGTCGATCGCGCCGGTATCGAAGGTCAGCTCGGCGATCGACGCCGACAAGGCGTTCTGGTCTTTTTGGCTGTCGATCAAGATATCGGTGGTCGCGGTATATTTTGGCACGGCCGTGACGGTATAGGCGAGCCCCAACAGCACCGCCGCCGAGGCTGCGGCCGCCACGACCCGCGCCTGCCGCCGCGCCGCGGCCAGCAGCTGATCGAAATCGATCGGTCCCGGAGACCCGACGACGTCAACCTCGGCATCAGGCCCTTGGGCTTGCGGCTGGTCGATGCGTTTCAGCATACTCGGGTTCCCAAGTCGCGAGAATCGACCGGGATCGGAGGCGCGCAACGCTTCCACATTCCCAAATTTGGCCGCATGAGCCGGCGGACTCTAGATCGACGTCTTCGAGTTGCTCGTCGATTGGCTCGTTGCCGAAGTGGAACCGCCGCTG
>CAVWKL010000199.1:0-8592 GCA_963755075.1 uncultured Alphaproteobacteria bacterium | reverse complement strand
TTGTTCTGCCACCTACTGGTTCAGTTGGTGTTGCTGTCAGCCAGCCGCGCCGTGTCGAGCATCGCAGCCTCGTCGACGACGATCATCGTCTTGGCCGCGAGTCTTGCGGACGGATGATCCGGCGCGTGCTGGCGATACCACAGAAGTGAGTGGACGGTGCCGGCGCGCGCGAATCCGTTGTCGCGAAGATCCTGCGCAACCGTATTCGTCGGCGCCAGGCCGACGACGCGATAGCCAGCGCCCTCCGCGGCGAAGCGGAGCGCGGCGAGCGTCGTCGACTTGCCCGTGCCGGCGCGGCCGACGATCATGCTGAGCCGCGGCCCGGAAAGCGCCTGCCGTGCGACGCCGAGCTGTTCGGCAGACAAAGTCTTCGCAACGTCAGAAGAATCCGCCAGCTCGATGGCGGCGAGCCGCTTGGACGCGAGCCCAACCGCTTGATCCATCAGCGCCTGCTCCGCTCGGCGAATGGCCTTGGTCGTGTAGCCGACGGTTTCCCGGTCGCCAGCCTCGCGCAATGCGAGGATGTCGGGGCGCTGCAAGATCTCCATTGTCGCCTTGTCGACGTCGCGGATCCCCGCTTCTTGGAAGGCGCGCGCCACTTCGCCTTCGGTGACATAGGATCGCGTCCGGAAGAGCCCTTCGAAGACCGCCTGCGGGTCCCCTTCAGCGTCGACGAGAGCTTTGTCGTTGCGGCGACCCTCCGCAGCGCTGGCGCGCCATTGTTCGCGCGCCTGCGAAACCGACGGCAGGCTCCGAAGGTCGACGTCCTGCAGGCGAGCGCGCAACGCCGCCGTCCTCACCCCCTCGATCTGCCGGGCCAAGGCGTGCACGCCGCCGGCGCGGTCGATAACCACGAAGGCGCGCTTGTCGCCGATCGCAGGCCGATAGCCGCTGTCGCGCAGCGCCTCGACGAAGGCGCGCCCGTCGCCGGTGGTGCGCCAGAGTGCGGTGATTTCGCGGGTCACGGCCTCGACATCGACGCCGGTGCGGCTTGCCTGTTGTTGGTCGCGATGCGTCCGCGTGCGCGCCGGGCGTGCGACGTCTTCTCGTTCGACATGCGCGCCTTGGGTATGCTCATGGCCAAGCGCCCGCTCCATCTCGCGGGCCACCTCTTCATGCGCCCGATAGTTGAAGGAATCGGGGATGGCGCGCATACGCGCGTCGATGCGCGACCACACGACATGCATGTGCTCTCGGCCGAGTTTCTCATGCAGGACCACAACGCGCGGTTGGCCAGTGAGATGGAGCCGGTTTTCGAGACGGTCGATCGCCGCTCGCCACTGCTCCGCCGTCATGCGCTCCTCGACGCGCACATTGATCGATGCGTGGTACAGGCCCTTCTTGCAGCGCGACCCGGCCGCGACCGCCAGCATTTCGCGAAGCGCGCCGCGTATGTCGGTCGCGACCGTGCCGTGCGTCTCGACGATCTCTAGCTGTTCGTTCGTGTCGAGGCGCATGAGATGCGTCGCCAGTTCGTCAGCGCCGCCGCGGGATCGTCCCTTGATGATCATCGCCGGCCGTCACGGTTCTCGCCGCAACGCCTTCATCGCCATCTCGCGCATATCAATCAGCGCGGTCAGCGCTTGGTCGAGCTTGTCAACGTCGGTCGTGGCAGGCCCAACGTCTGTGGCGTTGCGCGTCAGTGCGCGGATGTCGCTGGCGATCGGACCAAGCGTCGCCAAAAGGCGGGCGACGATCACCCGATCGACGGGCGGTCGCTGCACCGCGCGAGAGGGATGCGGCCCGACCACGCGCTGACGGGCGAATGACGCCACCGTCAGCCCGACCCGGTCTGCCGACTCGGTCGCTTTGGCCAATTCCGCCGCCGAAACCCGTATCTGGATGAGTTTATCGCGAAGCCGTTTCGGCTTCGCCTTGGGTTCCTGGGCCTTGGGCATCGCAGGGAACATCTTTGTGCACCGTCGGGCGCCGCGGGGGTGAAACGGGGGCCGCAGGCCCCCTTGTGGCTTCGCGTGGTATGACCACGCATGGCTTGCCAACCCCTTATTTATACTAAGAGAATTTGAGGATCGCAATCGGCCCCTGAAATCCTTCGGCGCCTCAATGATGTACCAAATAGCTACGGTTATGCTACGCTATTGCTACGCACATTGAGGAGAATTCCGTTGCCAGACCTTGTCGCCGCTCTTGACGATCTTGCGCGCGATCTGCGCCTCGACGCCGCCCTGATCCCCTTGCAACGCCGAATCCGCCGGTGTCGCGCGGGGATCGCGGCTGTTCTAGAGACTGGACTTCCCGTCCGCGCGCTCGCGAGCGAGCTGGCGCAACGCGGCGTCACCAACCGCGGCGACGACCCGCTTTCCTATGGCCACTTGCGAGTCTTGCTGGCGCGATTGGACGCGAGGCAAGCCGGCAAATTGACCGACAGGTCGATCGCCGCATCTGCGACGGGCCCGCGGGCGGGAATTGCTGGAACCGCCGGGACAAGCAAGTCGGTTTCCGGCCGCCCGGATTTCTCCTATGGACTCTTTAAAACCGCGGCGACCGACGAACAGCAATGACAGGCCGTTTGCCGCAATTTGTGGAGGGTTTTCATTGGCGTCGCCCCTTCGCAACGCCTAGCGTGCGCCGGCCCGCCGGCCAGAAAACTATTGTTGACACGCCCGCCGAAATGCGCTAGCGGACCGGTCGAACGTCCATTGTGTCGTTCCAAAGCACAGCGGTCCTGTATCTTCCGGGGGTGGGGTCTTAGGCGACCTTCGTGCCGGTGGCGGCTTCGGTGAAGCAATTGCCCACTGGAATTCACCCCGAATGCCTCTCGCGCCACCACACGGGCGTGAGCGCCTGAGCTGCACAATCCAGCGGCTCAGCGCGGGCGGAAACCAAACCTAACAGTTGTCAATGGCCAGCGGTCTTCTTCAGGCTCGCGCGGTCGTTGGTTCGGCAGATGGCGCGCGCCAAGCGCGCAAGACGCCGACGGCTGGATTGGTCGGTCGCCCAGGCATACCGCTTCGACGACCGACGCTGCAACTCCTTTCAACAATTGCCCGGCGATCGCCGGCTATGGGAGCCTTGCAGATGAAAAAACACCAGATGATCGACGACAAGCAGGCGGACCAACATGTGCTGATGGACGAGCACATGGCGAAGATCCGCCGCGGCGCCCAATCCGAATTCGCTCCGAAATTGATGGCTGACGCTGCCGCCTTTGCTCGGCGGCTCGCCGCCGAGCCGGGAACCTGCCGGCCGGACCTCATCTACGCGATGCAGCCGCCGCCGTCGCCATTTCTTCCCGCCTTCCCGCACCTGCGCACCGACGAAGAAATGATCGCTGCCTACATCGGACACTGGCTGACGAACCAGGTCGCCGTTCCGCGGGGGATCTTCCTCGGGGCCTTGGAGTACCTGCATTCCGAGACCCGCTTGCGCAAGCCGGACGAGCTGCGCCAGGACGTCGAATCCTTCCTCGGGCTGATCGCCGCGGCCCGCTAAGGCAATTTCTGACGAGCGGGTGCGCCTCGTGCGCACCCTGCCCTCCATCCTCCCCAAGAGACCGAACCCCATGACTGAACTCTCGTCGAGCGCTCACATCGTCGTCGGCTCCGATAAGGGCGGCGTCGGCAAGGACGTGATTGCTGAGGCCGTCTATCAAGCCGCCCTTCTGCGCGGCCTCGATCCGAAATTGCTCGAAGTGGAAAGCGCGCGTCGCCTCGGCCTGCTCTATCCCCAAGCCATATCAATTCCGCTCGACGTCCCTACGGCTGACGCCGTTTACGCCAATCCCGATGTGATTTTCGCCGCGCTGGATCGCCTCGGAGAACTCTGGCGCGAAAAGTCTCTGACGATCACGTCGCTCGGCGCCAACGTCGCTAGCGCCGTCGTCGCCTGGGGCTCGGCCCAAGGCGCCGCGTTGCTCGACCAAGGCGCAGCGATGACTTTCGCCGTTCCGCTGACGATGAACCGTCACGCGATGAGCGCGGGCCTGACGAATCTCTTCGACTTCGGAGCGACGTTTCCCGCCGCCCGGCGCGTGGCGATCTTGAATGATCTCCACGCGGCCTTCCTGGAGCAAGATCGATTCCTCGCCGGCCGGTTGGAAGAGGCCCGCGGCGATGGCATGCCCATCGAGTTCGATCCGCCTGTCGCGTTGTTCGGCGCCGGCCTGGGGGTACGCCCAAAATCTCGGGACTCTGGCTGAAATCGCGGTCTTCGACCCGCAACAACTGATCGCGCTCGGTCTTCCGGAGGGTCCCGTTCTGCGCTCGAAGGTTCTGATCGCCACCTGGATCGCCGACGCTCTGATCGCGCCTCTCTCCGCGCTGTTGCCGCCCGAAGGAAAAGCAAAAAGAGCGCGCGCGAAATGACCGACTTCCACGGCGCCAAACGGGACGCGGCGGCTCAGCATGCCGCCTGGTCGAGCGCAGAGCGCAAGAAACTCGCCAATAATCCCGTCGCAATCGGCGAGGCAATCCGGACCGGCTTCATCGCCAACTTTACGCCGGAGGATCGCGAAGCCCTGATCGCCAAGTTCAGCGCCGCCGGCGCGGCGACGCAGATGAAGCGTGCGCGTCGGCCGCTTCGCGCCCCGCGCCCGATTGAACCTGCGACCAAACCGGCCTCTTCGCGGCAGCCATGGACCGAAGGCGAATTCTGCCGCGCCCTGTGCTCGGCGATCTTACTCGGCGCAACCAGCCTGTTCCTCGGGCTGATCGCTCTTCATGTCCTCTGGATTTGGAGCCCCCTGAAATGAAACTGCCCGTCACCGAACGGCGTCGAGCCAAGGGCCCGGCAGCGTTCCTCGGCCTCGTCGTCGCAGGCGTTGCCGGGGCAATGGCCTGGTTCGCGTGCTTCGGTCTGCTTCCTCTGCCCAATAGCGAGGGGACGCTGCAGGAGAATCTGATCGAGTCTTTCAGTCTCGCCGAACGCGCCGCCGGCGAACTCGCGAGCGCCTTGACGACTTCGGGTTCGAGATCGCTCAACAGTCAACGCGCGACTTTGCCCCAATTCGCGAACAAGATGGCGCCGCAGTTCTTCGGGCAAATCCTTCTCGTGTTGATCGCCGGCGCCGCGGCGGCGACGCCGCTCGCGAGATGGCGATATGAAAGAACGCCGCGACGTCTTGGCACGATTTGGCTCGACACCAAGTTCCCGCTCTGGTCAGAAGGCTCCGACGCGATCGCCAATATAAGAATGGCGATGGCGGAGTTGATTCGACGAACAGGCCTTGGCTTGCAAATTGCGCCGGGCGCCTTTCTGTCGCGCGAATATGAAGCCCGGGCCATTCTCGCCGTCGGCGACCCTGGCAGCGGCAAGACCGTGGGGTTCTGGCACGTCATCTTCCAACTTCTCCAGCGCCGGGCCCACCTGATCCTCCATGACGTGAAAGGCGACCTGACCGAGCGTTGGCCGAATGATCGTTTCATCCTTCTTGCTCCCCACGACGAGCGATCGCTCGGTTGGGCGATTGGACGCGATATCGTCGGCGAAATTCGGGCTCGGGAATTCGCGGCCCAGCTCATCGTTCACAGCGAACGCTCTCCGAATTGGCCGGCTGGCGCTCAGGAGATTCTGGTCGGGGTCATTCTGACGCTGCAACAAGAACTCGGAACGAGATGGGGATGGTCTCATCTCAAAGCTGCGCTCAATCTCGCCGACGCCGATCTTCGCGAATTCGCCTCTCGCTACAACAAAGCCGCCGCGCGGTTTCTGGCGCTCGGCGAAGATCAGAGCTTCACCCTCAACGCTGGCTCCTACGTCGCGACGCTGATGGCGCCGATCAATCGGCTGATCGCGCCGATCGCAAAAGCTTGGGGCGATCTTAGCCCCAAATATCAGATTTCGCTGCGAGCCTGGCTCGACAACCCGCATCCCGACAAACCCGTCCTCATCCTCCAGCGTGCGGCCGATCTTCCCAGCTTGTCGAAGGCCTGGATCGGCGCCGCGATCGGTCTGATGACCGCGCATCTTCTCGCAACGCGGAAGGATTCCAATCCCGCCGACAGAGCGCGCGAACCGGAGTGCTGGTTCCTGTTGGATGAATTCGCACAGATTGGGCTCGATCTAGATGGCTTTCTGCCGTTGTTCGAGACGGGACGCTCGCTTGGAGTCCGGGGGATGATAGGGCTACAAAATTTCGGTCAGCTTTCCAGCGGAAAAGATTCCGACGATGCCGGTGCGCAGCTTCGGCAACTCGCCGGATGCATCCTCGCCTTCCAACTCGCGCCCGGTCCTGACGCGGCCAAGATCGCGAACATGCGGCTCACGAATGCCAAGGTTCGCACCTGGATCCGGGACGAGAAAGCGAAGGTATCGAAGCCAAGCTCCGAGGAACTCGCTATCCTCACACAAGCCGATCTCGCGGCCCTCAAGATTACTCGCCACGGCGCCCGAGGCTATCTCGTGCACAACAACGCCGCCTTTGGCTTGACCTGGCCGTTTCCGCAGACGCCCAAGCAGCGCGCGGGGACCATGCGCGTGCAGCGGTTCTATGAATAGGGCCAAAATCGGCAAGGCGAGCCCGCATTCGCGGGCCCCTCAGCACCATGCTGCGAAAGGCGCCGCGGGCCAGGCAGTCGTCCAGTCTGAACAAGTGTCCGGCCCAAGTAGATCAACGCCTGCGCGGAATCGTCGCGTTGAACATTAGAAGCAAATCGCTGATCGAGAGGACGGTAGGCAAGCTTGTGGAAGTTTGCGATGCCCAGTGTTGCGCCCTGTGAACCCGAAGATTTACGCGCTCAACCCTGCGGGCGCGCGGAGCGCATGAGCACATTCCTTATTCGCTGGTGCTGACGCATGAATTTTGAAATGATGCCACAAAGGGCGCGGGGGTTCGCGGAGTGAAGGTTCTTCACGTCATCGGGTCAGTTGACCCGCGCGGAGGCGGCCCGATTGAAGGCGTGTTTTCGAGCTCGGAAGTTTGGTCGCGCCACGGCCATGAGCGGCATATTGTATCTCTCGACCCGCCGAGCGCTTCATGGGTGAGCAAAGCTCGCACGCCTAGCGATGCGGTGGGATACGATAGTGGCGCGTATGGGGTGTTGCGCCGCTTCATTCCATGGCTGCGATACGGCTACACGCCCCACCTGGTACCTTGGCTACACGCCAACGCGGCTCGCTACGACGCGGTGATCGTCAATGGCTTATGGAACTACGCCTCGTTCGGCGCTTGGCGCGCATTGCACAACATGCCGGTTCCGTATTTCGTGTTCACGCACGGCATGCTCGATCCTTGGTTCAACAGGGCGTACCCTACCAAGACTTTCTTTAAGTCGATCTTCTGGCGACTGTTCGAGCACAAGGTGTTGCGCGACGCCGCGGGCGTCATGTTCACGTGTGAGGAAGAGCGCCAACTCGCCCGCGGCTCTTTCGTGCCCTATCAGGCGCGCGAGTTCGTCATCGGCTACGGAACACGCGACGTATCCGGCGCTCCGGACGAGCAACGCGTCGCTTTCGTGGCGAAGGCGCCAGCGACCGAAGGCCGCAAGCTCATCCTGTTTCTGAGCCGCATCCACCAGAAAAAGGGAGTCGACCTTCTCGTGAAGGCGTTCGCGCGCCACGCCGAATCGCATCCGGAATACGATCTGATGATCGCCGGACCGGACCAGAGCGGATTACGAGCGTCGCTGACAAGGCTCGCCGAGGAACTCGGCGTAGCCAAACGAATTCATTGGCCGGGTATGCTGACGGGCGACGCGAAATGGGGCGCGTTTCGCGCAGCGGAATTCTTCGTACTGCCCTCGCACCAGGAGAATTTCGGCATCGTCGTCGCCGAGGCGATGGCGTTGGCCAGGCCGCTGCTGATCACCAACAAGGTGAACATCTGGCGCGAGGTCGAAGCGGACGGCGCGGGGATCGTCGTTGACGACGACGTCGAGGGCGTCCGTGATGGATTGGGGCGGATGCTCGCGATGACTGCTGCGGAACAGGCGACGATGGGCGCTGCCGCCCGTCGTTCGTTCGAACAGCGCTTCGATCTCGAAAGGAATGCGCTGCAATTACTCGACGTGATCGCGCAGGGGATCCGAAAACGACCGTCGTGAGTCACGCAAGTTGGACAAAGGACGCGATCATCGACGAAGCGACGATGCAAAGCGGATCCGGCGCTTCATCGAACACAACCTGTCTCGCCAGCGAGCATCGCACGGACGAAGGAACGGGCGCGGCATACGTAACCAGGGGAATCGACCGAACGAACTATGCGGTGATGTATCGGGCGAGGGCTTCTTCGTCCCAAGCGGCGACTTTGCGGAGCATTCGTAGCGGGCCCTTGCTTTTTCCGGTTCGCAGCACGTTTAAGGCGATGTGCCTGAGATAGTCAGATTTGCCGGCGCGCACAGCTAGAACACGCGTTCCGCGATCGGGCGTCGTTACCACCGCGGCGTCTAATAGTTGGCGCAGGGGCCGGACACTTCGTCTGGCGGTCGTGAACAATAACTCGTAGCGGTCCGTCTTCAGGTTCTGTCCCGTCTACCACGCTTCACCTTATGAAACGCTCAACCGTGCGCCGCGACGTCTTCTGCCCGCTGTAGGGAAGTCCGAAAGGACCGGGATTGTAGAGATCGCTCAATGCGTGAGGAACGTCGTCGAACCGCTCTGTGTGTTCCTTGCGGACGAAAAATGCGTTCGTTCCTG
>CAVWKL010000198.1:0-9829 GCA_963755075.1 uncultured Alphaproteobacteria bacterium | reverse complement strand
GTTATGTACGTCTGCTTGGTTGAGCATTTGGTGCTCCTTGATTTTGAATCTGATCGTCCAAATGCACCCAGAGCATGGAGGTGCTTGATGCAGAAACGGCATATCACGTAATATCTGCCGGTCCAAATGGAGCTGACGCTTTCGAATTGGCTCTGTGCCCCATGTCTCGTGGGCTGGAAGAAACGGGAAACATCATAAGGATCGGCAGGATGATCCATACTCCAGATAATAGGACGGATACTACCCCATTCTATCTTACCGGTCCAAACAACCGGAGCTGACGCTTTCAAACTGGCACTGTACCACATTTCTCGTGGGCTAGAGGGGCTTGATGCCCGAATTGTCCATACTTTACACGATGAGCCAAGTGCCGTAGAGATTGCCCCCCAGTGGGAACAGCTTACTTTATAACGATACCGTTTTTGCGGATCGCTCTGATTTGCAAGGCATAGCGTCTTGCCTCGGTGTCGGCGTGCACGGCCGCCGCATTGGGCTTGGGCGGAAGCGACGCCGGCGGCGGCGCAATCGCGCGAGGCGCCGCGGCCGGCGGTTCCTCCTCATGCCGGCTGATGCCAAAGGCGGCGAGTTTCTCGAGCAATGAACGGCGCCGCGTTTCCGCGGGATGGAGGGCCGGAGGCGCGTCGCCGCGATGCGCGCGCAGTTGATGTTGCGCCAAGGGCGGCAACTCCTCGATCTGCGGCATGCGCGGCTGCCGGATCGCCGGCTGTTCGGGCGGGGGGGGAATGAATTCCTGCTCGATCGGGTCTTCGTGGCGCGTCGCGACGGGTTCCATGTAGGGCGCCGGCTTGGGCGCCGCGGGGCGGACTTCGACCTCGTCCTCTCCGGCCGGCGTAGCGACAGCCGGGACCGCCGGCGCCGCCTCGACGCCGCTTTCCGCGGCGATCGGCGTCGGCAACGCCCGCGGCGCGACGGCGCGCGGCCGCGAAGCGACGTCCGCACGCGGAGCGGACGGAATGGACGCGATTTTTTCGATCGAGGCCTGATCGATGCCAGTCGCAACGACGGAAACCCGAACCACGCCGTCCAACGCGGCGTCGAACGTCGCGCCGAGAATGATGTTGGCCTCTTCGTCCACCTCCCCGCGGATGCGGCTGGCCGCCTCATCGACTTCGTAGAGCGTCAGATCGTTGCCCCCGGTGATCGAAATGAGGAGGCCGCGGGCGCCCTTCATCGAGGTCTCGTCGAGCAGCGGGTTGGCGATCGCAGCTTCGGCGGCCATCACGGCGCGCTTCTCGCCGGTCGCCTCGCCCGTCCCCATCATCGCCTTGCCCATTTCGCTCATGATCGAACGGACGTCGGCGAAGTCCAGATTGATCAGGCCTTCCTTGACCATCAGGTCGGTGATGCAGGCGACGCCGGAATAGAGGACCTGGTCGGCCATCGCGAAGGCGTCGGCGAACGTCGTCTTTTCGTTGGCGACGCGGAACAGGTTTTGGTTGGGGATGACGATAAGCGTGTCGACGCACTTCTGCAGTTCATCGATCCCGCCCTCCGCGAGGCGCATGCGCCGGCCGCCCTCGAAATGGAACGGCTTGGTGACCACCCCGACGGTCAGAATGCCCATTTCGCGCGCCACGCGGGCGATGACCGGCGCGGCGCCCGTTCCCGTGCCGCCGCCCATGCCGGCGGTGACGAACGCCATGTGCGCGCCAGCCAAGTGATCGCGAATTTCCTCGAGCGCTTCCTCGGCCGCGGCGCGGCCGACTTCGGGCTTCGAGCCCGCGCCAAGGCCCTCCGTCACCTGCAGGCCCATTTGAATGATCCGCTCCGCGCGCGACGAGGTCAGCGCCTGGGCGTCGGTGTTGGCGACGACGAAATCGACCCCGGAAAGTCCCGAGACGATCATGTTGTTGACCGCGTTGCCGCCGGCGCCGCCGACCCCGCAGACGATGATTCGCGGCTTCAACTCCCGCAGTTCCGGAGCCTTCAGATTGATCGACATAGCTGGCCTCATCCTTTGGACGCCCGCCGGCGCCGGTTCAAACGCGTGAACGCTCTACGAACGAAGCGTGGGCTCGCGTCGCCGCCTCGCATCAGAAACTCTCCTTCAACCAACGTCCGACGCGCGCGACGTAGCCGTCGCCATCGGCGCTGGACGCCTGAGCCGAACGACGTGGCTCGAAATGCTCGATTCCCGCCACCTGCGGATAGACCAAAAGGCCCACCGCCGCGGCGAAAGCCGGGCTTTTGGCCGATTCGGGCAGCCCTTCGACGCCGAGCGGCCTGCCCATCCGCGCCTGACTCGAAACGACGGCGCGCGCCAGTTCCGGCAAGCCGGTCAATTGACAAGCGCCGCCGGTGAGCACGAGCCGGCGCCCGGCATGAGCGGCGTGACCCGCCGCCTTGAGCCGGTCGCGCACCAGTTCGAGAATTTCCTCGATGCGCGGCCGAATGATTCGCACGAGTTCGGATTTCGGCAGATGGCTCGCTTGATCCACGTCGTCGCCGACGCGCTGAACCGCAATCGAGTCGCGATCGTCGGACGGCGAAGCCATGCAGGCGCCGTAGAGCGTCTTCAGGCGTTCGGCGTCCGCCAGGCTCACCGAGAGGCCGCGCGCGATGTCCATGGTGACGTGATTGCCGCCGACGGCGACGGCGTCGACGTGGACCAGCCGACCGCCGACGAAGACGCCGACCGTCGTCGATCCGCCGCCGAAGTCGATCAACGCCGCGCCCAGTTCGACTTCGTCGTCGACCAACGTCGATAGCCCTGCCGCGTAGGGGGTGGCCACCATCGCGGCGACGCGCAGATGGCACCGCTCGATCGCCAGCATGAGATTGCGCGCCGCGGCGGCGTCGCACGATGCGACGTGCATTTCGGCGCCGAGTTCGTCGCCGATCATTCCTTTGGGGTCGCGCACGCCGCGCGTCGCGTCCAGCCAGAAGCCGGTCGGCACAGCGTGGAGAACCGAGCGCCCGGCGTAGGCCCCCGCCGCCGACGCCGCTTCGAGCACCCGATGGATGTCGTGCTCGCCGACCGCCTTGCCGCGCAGCGCCACCTTGGCGTCGTAAAGTCGCGAGGAAAGACGCCCCCCGGACATGTTGACGACGACGCTCTCGACCTCCACGCCCGCCATTCGTTCGGCGGCGTCGATGGCGAGTCGAATAGCGCTCTCGGCGGCGTCCAGATCGACGATCGCGCCGGCCTTAACCCCGCGCGAGCGCTGATGGCCGATGCCCAAGACCTTGCAGCGATGCGTGCGCTCGCGCAGCGTGTCGGAGCGCTCCATCGGGGTCAGGCGGGCGATCAGGCTGACGACCTTGGAGGCGCCGACGTCGAGGACCGACAGCACGGCGCTCTTGCGCGAGGGAATTTGCCGCATGCGCGGCGTCAACGGTTTGAAGCTCATAGCGGCGCGGCCTTCTTCGGGCGCGCCGCGGCGCGGGCGGCGGCCGCCTCTTCGGAAAGCCGGGCGAAAACCTTGCCGTCGACGCGAAAGTCGAGCGACAGGACGTCGCGGTCGAGAATGCGCGATTGCCGCTGCAGGGCGACGAGAGTCGTTATCGCCGACACCGGATCCCTCTCGGGCAGCTTGACCTCGACGCCCGAATTCATCTTGAGGTCCCAGCGCCGCTCGCCGACAAGCACGCCGGCGACGATTTTCGGCCGCAGTTCCGCCGAGGCGTCGAGCAACGCCGCGAATTCGCTCAGCCGTTCGTTGGCGCCGTCGCCGACGACGAAGGGCAGCAAGGAGAATCGCTGGTCGCGCATTTCGTCGACCACCGCCCCGTCGGCGGCGACGGCGCGAACGACGCCGTCCTTTTGCCAAAGCGCGGCGGGCGTGCGTTCGACGATGTCGATGACGATCCGATCGGGATAAAGCTTCCGCACGCTCGCCTGCTTGATGAGCGGCAGGGCCTCGAGATTCTTGCGCGCCCGCGCGGCGTCGAAGAACGGCAGCGAATCCTTCGAACTGATGCCGGCAAGGCTGAGGATCTCCGGTTCGGTGAGCTGCGCCTCGCCCGAGATGGTCACTACCTTAATGTCGAGGCCGAGCGCGCGCGCGACAAAGTCGCCAATTCCGCCTTCGCGGGCGACGAAGGCCTGATATTGCCCCCCCAACGTCGCGCCGAACGCGGTTACGCCCACAAGCAAGCCGATCGCAAGCGCAACTCCCAAGCCGCGCGGCGCCGGGCGGTCGAGCCGCAGCCGCCAGCGCATCGGGCCGCGCGCGCCACGCTCGCCGCGCAAGAGGACTCGGACCGGACCGTCGGGCGGACGCACGAGCGCGAACGCCGGCTGCGGCGCGGGTCGCAACCCCAACGTTTCGCTCAACGATCGCAAGACGCGTCCTTCACCATCCATTCGACCAACTCGCCAAAAGCCAGGCCGGCGTAAGCCGCCATGTCCGGCACCAACGAAGTCTCCGTCATTCCCGGCTGCGTGTTCACCTCCAGGCAGGCCAGCTCCCCGGATTCCCCTTTCGATTCGTCCAAACGAAAATCGGCGCGGCTGACGCCCCGACAGCCGAGCGCGCGGTGCGCCCGTAGCGTCAACTCTTGGACTTCATGGTAAATTTTCGGTTTAATTTTCGCCGGAAGAACGTGAACGGAGCCGCCCTTGGCGTATTTTGCGTCGTATCCGTAGAAGGCTTCCGAGACCGGCTGAATTTCAATGATGTCGAGCACGCGGTCGCCCATGACCGCGCAGGTCAATTCTTTGCCCTCGACGAAGCGTTCGGCGAGCAGCCGATCGCCGTAGGGCCAGTCCTCCCGACCGACTTCCTGAGGTGGGTGGGCGCGACCCGACTTGACGATCACGACGCCGAAAGACGAGCCCTCCGCAACCGGCTTGAGCACATAGGGGGGCTCCAGAACGTGGCGGCGCGAGGCCTCGCGACGATCGACCGTCACGCCGTGGGCGACCGGAACGCCGGCCGCCTGCAGCACGATCTTGGCCAGATCCTTCTGCATCGCCAGAGCCGAGGCCAGCACCCCCGAATGGGTATAGGGAATGCGCAGGATTTCGAGCACGCCCTGGATCGTGCCGTCCTCGCCGACGCGCCCGTGCAGCGCGTTGAAAGCGACGTCCGGCCTCAGTTTGGCGAGCGTGGCGGCGATATCGCGGTCGACGTCGACGCGACTGACGCGATAGCCCCTCGCCTCCAGCGCGTCGGCGCAGCCCCGCCCGGAATTGAGCGATACAGGGCGTTCGGCCGACCAACCCCCCATCAGCACCGCAACGTGTTTCATCGCCCCTCCATGGCCGGCCTGCGCCCGACACCGGTTAAGTTAGAATTAACGCCAGGGCGTTAATGGCCCCTTAACCTCGGCCTCGGCGACGGGAAATTGGGGCGAGGAGGCGGTTCGTCGGCGCGCCGGGGCGCCCTGGCGGCGTCGACGCCCGCAAGGCGTCCGGAATTCGACCGGAGCGCGCGCGCCACCCAAATGCCGCAATGATAGACCAAAGCGCGGAGCGCATGACCGACCGCGCGACCCACATGACCGACCGCCCCGCCCCAACGTCCTCGCCGCCCTCCCTGCCGGAGGCGCAGCGGCTTCCCGGCCTTCTCGCCCGCTACCGCGACCCCAAACTCGCGTGGAGCCTGACCGAAATCGCGGTCACCTTCGGGCCTCTCGTCGCGCTTTGGGCGGCGATGTGGGCGCTGATGCATGTGAGCTATTGGCTGACCCTCGCCCTCGCCTTGCCCGCGGCGGGATTTCTGGTGCGGCTCTTCCTTATCCAGCACGATTGCGGCCACGGCTCGTTCTTTCGCCATCGCGCGATCAACGATTGGGTCGGGCGCGTATTCGGCGTCGTCACCCTGACGCCTTACGACTATTGGAAGCGCACGCATGCGGCCCATCACGCCACCGCCGGCAATCTCGACCGTCGCGGCCTGGGCGACATCGAGACGCTGACGGTGACGGAGTACCTGGCCCTGAGCTGGCGCAAGCGCCTCGGCTACCGCCTCTATCGCCATCCCCTGGTGATGTTCGGCCTCGGCCCGACCTATGTTTTCCTGCTGCAGTTCCGCGCCCCGCTCGGCCTCATGCGCGGCGCCGGCTGGCTGCCTTGGCTCTCGACCATGTCGACGAATTTGGGCGTCGCCGCCGTCGTCGGTCTTCTGATGTGGCTCATCGGCCCCGCCCCATTCCTTCTGATCCACGGACCGATCTTCATGCTCGCTGCGACGATCGGCGTCTGGCTGTTCTACGTCCAGCACCAGTTTGAGGCGACGCACTGGGCGCGCGAGGCGCAGTGGAGTCTGCCCGAGGCGGCGCTGCACGGTTCGTCGCATTACGACCTGCCGCCTGTCCTGCGCTGGTTCAGCGCCAACATCGGCGTGCATCACGTCCACCACCTTTCCAGCCGCATCCCCTTCTATCGCCTGCGCGAAGTGTTGCGTGACCATCCCGAGCTCGGCAAAGTCAGCCGCCTGACCTTGTGGCAAAGCCTGCGCTGCGTGAACTTCACATTGTGGGACGAGGACGCCCAGCGCCTGATCTCGTTCGCCGCCTTGCGCAGGAAGTTGCAGGGACGTCGCGCGGCGGCGTGACCCTTGCGAGCGTCAAGTTGGCGAAATCGCGGCTTTGGTCTCGATCGCGCCGCGGGCGGGCGATGGCCATTGTCGCGCGAACCGATCCGTCTGGAGGCCGCCTGCCGCTAAACCGCTTCCCCCACCCGCTTGATCTCCCACTCCAGTTCGATCCCGCTCGCCGCCTTCACCCGACGGCGCACCTCCTCGCCGAGCGCCTCGAGGTCGGCGGCGCTCGCCGCGCCGCGGTTGATGAGGAAGTTGCAATGCATAATTGAAACTTCAGCGTCCCCGATCACGAGGCCGCGGCAGCCGGCGGCGTCGATCAACTGCCAGGCCTTCCTTCCCGGCGGATTCTTGAACGTCGAACCGCCGGTCTTTTCGCGAATCGGCTGCGAGGCTTCGCGCGCGGCCGTAATGCGCTCCATCTCGGCCTGGATCGCCTTAGTGTCTCCCGGGCGCCCCTGAAACACGGCGGCCGTGAAGATCACGTCGTCGGGCGCGCCGCTGTGGCGATAGGAGAAACCCATCGCTTCGTTGGAAAGGACGCGCGCCGCCCCGGCGCGGTCGATCCCGCGCGCTTCGATCAGGCAGTCGCGCGTCTCCCCGCCGTGCGCGCCCGCGTTCATGCGCAGCGCGCCGCCGATCGAGCCGGGCACGCCGCGAAGGAAGGCGAGGCCGTCGACGCCAGCCTCGGCGGCGACCCGCGCGACGTGGGCGTCGAGCGCCGCCGCGCCGGCGATCACGCGGCGATCGGGCGTCGCCTCGACAGCGCCGAAGGCCTTGCCCCCCAAGCGAATCACCACGCCGCGTATCCCGCCGTCGCGGATGATGAGATTGGAGCCGAGCCCGATGACCGTGACCGCAATCTCGCGCGGCAGGCTGTGGAGGAAATAGGCGAGATCGTCCTCGTCGGCCGGCGAGAACAGAACTTCCGCGCGACCGCCGACGCGAAACCATGTGAAGGGCGCGAGCGGCGCGTCGGCGGTCAGGCGTCCGCGCAGTCGCGGCGCCCGGAAAGCGATCTCGGCTGCGACGCCGGCCGGGGTCATGCCTCGGCGCCATCCAGCGCCGCCAACTCGCCCGGCAGCGCGTAGGCCCATTGGGTGATGTTGCCGGCGCCGAGGAGGACGACGTAGTCGCCCGGCTCGGCGATCCCGTGAATGATTGCGGCGAGCTTGTCGGGCGAAGGCAGCGCGATGGCGTGACGGTGGCCGTGGGCGTTGATCGCCGCGGCGAGCGCCTCCTTGTCGACGCCGGCGATCGGCGCCTCGCCGGCGGGATAGACGTCGGCGACGACCACCGTGTCGGCGTCGTTGAAGCACAAGGCGAAGGAGTCGAATAGCGATTGCAGGCGGGTGTAGCGATGCGGCTGCACCACGGCGATCACCTGGCCCTTGGTTGCGGCGCGCGCGGCGCGCAGCACGGCGGCGATCTCGACCGGGTGGTGGCCGTAGTCGTCGATGATCGCGGCGCCGTTCCATTCGCCAGTGCGGGTGAATCGCCGCTTGACGCCGCCGAACGCCGCAATCGCCTTGCGGATCGTCGCCGCCGGCGCTTTCAGTTCGTGCGCGACCGCGATCGCCGCGGTGGCGTTGAGCGCGTTGTGGCGGCCCGGCATCGGCAACGCGAGATCGTCGATATAGGTCGCCTGCCCGCTCTTGCGATCGCGGATCAGAACCGTGAAACGGGTCACGCCGCCGGCGAGTTCGACGTCGAGCAGACGCACGTCGGCCTGCGGGTTCTCGCCGTAAGTGATCACCCGGCGATCCTCGATGCGCCCGACCAGCTCCTGCACGGTCGGATGGTCGAGGCACATCACCGCAAAGCCGTAAAACGGCAGGTTCTCGACGAAGGCGAGAAAGGCGTCCTTGATCGCCTCGAAAGTCTTGAAATGATCGAGGTGTTCGGGATCGATATTGGTGACGATGGCGACGTCGGCGGGCAGTTTGAGGAAGGTGCCGTCGCTCTCGTCGGCCTCGACCACCATCCAGTCGCCTTCGCCGCGCCGCGCGTTCGTGCCATAGGCGTTGATGATGCCGCCGTTGATCACGGTGGGGTCGAGTCCCGCCGCGTCGAGCAGCGTCGCCACCAGCGAGGTCGTCGTCGTCTTGCCGTGGGTGCCGGCGATGGCGACGCACTGCTTGAGGCGCATCAGCTCGGCGAGCATCTCGGCGCGCCGCACCACCGGAATGCGGCGCGATCGCGCCGCGGCCAGTTCGGGATTGTCGCGCTTGATCGCGGTCGAGACGACGACGACGGCGGCCTCGCCGAGATGCGCCGCGTCGTGGCCGACGAAGACGCTCGCGCCCTTGTCGCGCAGCCGCTTGACGTTGGCGTTGTCGCTGGCGTCCGAGCCCTGGACCTTGTAGCCGAGGTTGATGAGCACCTCGGCGATGCCCGACATGCCGATGCCGCCGATGCCGACGAAGTGAATGGGGCCAAGCTCGCTCGGCAGTTTCATCAGGCTCGTTCTCCCTGGAGCGCACGACCGCACGAAATCGCCTCGACATAAGCCGAATCCCCGATTCGGCCAAATCGAGAGCGCCGCCTGGATCCCTCAGCGCACCCGGTAAATCGTCGCCTCCGGCGTTTCGCCGATCGGCGTCAGGCCCGATTCGTCGGGCCGCCAGGGACAGTCGACGTGAAGGGCGATCAGCGTGTCGTAGGCGTCGCGCCAGTTCGCCGATCCGCCAAGCCCGTCGTGCTGCGACAGCCAGTTCGGCGGGACCGCCATCCACGGCGTATCGCCCAGGCGCGGATCGAGCGTCGAAACCGGCTGCATCCCCTTGCCCGTGAACAAGGCGCTCACCAGCGCTCGACGGTCGATGACGACGAAAGGCGTCAAGCCTCGATAGTAGTCCTCCGCGTCGCTCAGCGCGCAGGCGCCTTTCGGCGGCGCGGCGACAAGCACCCGGCTTCCCGGCGCGATGACGCGGATCGCCTCTCGGAATTCGGCGCCCTGGCGGGCGTATTCGGACCAGTGCGGCGCAGCGACGCCGACCCGCGCCAAAACGAAGGCGACCGACAGTCCGACGAGCCAACGCGCCGCTGCCGCGTCGGACGGCCCCCGCAGCGCGGCGATGGCAAGATAGGCCATGAGGACGGCAAGGCGCGCGTCGATGAATTCCGCCGCGCCTCTCGCCGGCGGCAGCGCGATCGTCACGGCGAGGCCGGCGATCAGCAGCCACTGCATCTGCGGGGCGATCGAAACGCGCCGCCAATGGAGCGCCATGACGACGACGGCCGTCAGACCCATGGTTGCGACAATGCCGGCGAAGGCTGTGTCGTCCAGCATCGGCGCGGCAAGGCTGGCGAGTTTCAACCCC